>CANBTQ010000004.1 GCA_947372425.1 Comamonadaceae bacterium
CGCTTCTTCCACCGCCTGGGCGCGTCCCTGCTGGACCGCACCATCTGCGCTGCAGCCGGCACGGCCGCACTGGAATACACCCTGGGCGGCAAGCTGGGCATGAAGATCGAATTCTTTGCCGAGTCCGAGCTGATCATCATCTGGGGCAGCAATGCGATTGCCAGCAACCTGCACTTCTGGCGCCATGTGCAAACCGCCAAGCGCCAGGGTGCGCGCATCATCTGCATAGACCCGCGCAAGACCGAGACCGCCGAGAAGTGCCACCAGCACATCGCCCCGCGCCCCGGCACCGATGCCGCACTGGCGCTGGCCCTGATGCACGAACTGATCCGCCATGACTGGCTGGACCACGACTACATCGCACAGCACACCGTCGGCTGGGACGCCTTGCGCGCACGCGCCCTGCAGTGGACGCCGGCGCGCGCGGCCGAAGTCTGCGGCATCAGCGTGGCAGAAATTGAAAACCTGGCACGGGAATATGGCCAAGCCTGCAAGGCCGGCAAGAATGCGGCCATACGCCTCAACTACGGCATGCAGCGCAGCCGCGGCGGTGGCAATGCGGTACGCGCCATTGCCTGCCTGCCCGCACTCACCGGCGCCTGGCGCCGGCGTGCCGCCGGCCTGCTGATGTCCAACTCCGGTGTCCACCCGACCGACCGCGCCACGCTGCAGCGCCCCGATCTGCTGGCCGGACGCACACCGCGCACCATCAACATGAGCGCCATCGGCGAGGCCCTGCTGCACCCGGCCAGCCCGGACTTTGGCCCGCAGGTGGAGGCCGTCATCGTCTACAACAGCAACCCGGTGGCGGTGGCGCCCGACTCCGGCCAGGTGGTGCGGGGCTTTGCGCGCGAGGACCTGTTTACCGTGGTGCTGGAGCATTTCCAGACCGACACGGCCGACTATGCCGACTACATCCTGCCGGCCACCACCCAGCTCGAGCACTGGGACATCCACACCACCTACGGCCACACCGACGTGCTGCTGAACCGCCCGGCCATCGCGCCGGTGGGCCAGGCGCGCAGCAACAGCGCCGTGTTCCGCGAGCTGGCGGCACGCCTGGGTTTTGACGATCCCTGCTTTGCCGATGACGACCTGACGATGGCGCGCCAGGCCTTTGGCAAGACACTCGACTTTGATGCACTGCTGGAACACGGCTTTGCCACCGTGGCACTGGCCGATGCACCCCTTGCGGCGGGCGGCTTTCCCACGCCGTCGGGCAAGTGCGAATTTTTCAGCCAGCGCCTGGCCGATGCGGGGCAGGACGGCCTGCCCGACTACCTGCCCAACTACGAGACCGCACGACCGGGCGAGCGCTACCCGCTGGCCATGATCTCGCCACCGGCGCGCAACTTTCTCAACAGCAGCTTCGTCAATGTCAAAAGCCTGCGCGACATCGAGGGCGAGCCGCTGCTGGAAATGCACGCCGACGACGCGGCCGCCCGCAACATCGTGTCCGGCGACACGGTGCGCATCTTCAATGACCGCGGCAGTTACCGCTGCACCGCACGCATCAACCAGCGCGCGCGACCCGGCGTGGTCAACGGCCTGGGCGTGTGGTGGCGCAAGCTGGGGCTGGACGGCCACAACGTCAACGAGCTGACGCACCAGCGCCTCACCGACATGGGCCGGGCCGCCACCTTTTATGACTGCGCGGTGCAGGTGGAGCGATACGCCGGATAAAACTCCGTTACTTTAAATTAATACAAACACAAAGACTGCAAATTAGTTGATTCACGGATAGTTCTGCTAGCATTCATCTTTTGCTTACCAGTCCGTTTTCGGGAGAGAGACATGCTGTTGCGATCCTTCGCATTGTGTTGGGGGCTGCTGGCGGGGCTGGCAGCATGGGCTGAAGAGCCGGCCATAGGCTATGTCAAAACCGTGTCCGGTGAGGCCAGCGTCAGCACCGGCAAAGAGACGGTGGCGGCCCGTGCCGGCACACCCGTGTTTACCGGCAGCCGGCTCAAGACCGGCCACCAGGGCAGCCTGGGCGTGACCTTCAAGGACGACACCGTCATGTCCTTCGGCCCCGACACCGAACTGCAGGTGGACGACTACCTGTACGCCCCCAGCAAGGGCAAGCTCAAACTGGCCGCCACCATGCTGCGGGGCAGCCTGAACTATGTGTCGGGCGTGATCGCCAAGTTGCAGCCCGATGCCGTCAGTGTGAGCACCCCGAGCGGCATCATCGGCGTGCGCGGTACCCAGTTTGTGGTGAAGGTGGAGGACCGGGCACCATGAGCCCGCTGCGTACCACCCCCCTGCTGCTGGCCCTGCTGGCGGGCTGCGCCGGCGCACCGGCGCCCGGCCGCTCGTACATCACGCTGCTGGAAAGCCCGGACGGCACGGTGGGCCGGGTGCTGGTCCAGGGCGCCCGTGGCGCGCAACAGATCACGCAGGCCCGTTACGCCGCCCCGCTCGATGGCTCGGCCGCCGCCGCGCCGGTGGACGAAGCGCAGTTCCAGCGCGACTTCTCCCAGGCCATGGCAGCACGCCCGCCCCTCCCCGAACACTTTGTCCTGTACTTCGAAACCGGCGGCACCCGGCTCACGCCGGAGTCGCTGGCGCTGCTGCCCGACATCCTGGCCAGCGCCGCAGGCCGCACCACGGTAGACCTGTCCGTCATCGGGCACTCCGACACCGTGGGCACGCCCGAGGTCAATGCCGCCATTTCCCTCCAGCGGGCCCAATCCATTGCCGCGCTGTTGCAGAGCCGGGGCCTGAAGGTGGATGCACTCACGGTGGAGTCGCACGGCTCGGGCAACCTGCTGGTGCCCACCCCCGACCAGACCGCCGAGCCGCGCAACCGGCGGGTGGAAATTTCAATACGGTAGCCCGCGCGCACTGCGCCCGCTACTTCTCGCCCATCACCAGCCGGTCGCCGGATTCGCCCTGTGCCAGGCGGCGCAGGTGCAGTTGCACCAGCGGGTCCTGCGGCCAGTCGTGCGCCAGCCGGGTGAACCAGGCCAGCACCCCGGGGTCCTGTTGCTGTAGTGCGGCAAAGGCGGCCCGGTAGTCGGGCAGGGGCGCGCGGGCCAGGCCGTCGGCGCTTACCGGCTCGTAGACCATCAGATCGTGGCTCTTGCCCAGCAGCAGCAAACGCCCCACCGGGCGCACCGGCAGGGACGGCTCCGCGCCCAGCATGTCCTGCGAAATACAGATGCGCGTGCCCAGTTGCTTGTTCACACGCTCCAGCCGTGCCGCCGTGTTCACCGCGTCGCCCAGGGCACGGTAGTCAAACAGGGTGCTGCCGCCGAAGTTGCCCACAATCACCTCGCCACAATGCACGCCGATGCGGGTCTGCCCGAAGGCAATGCCCTGTTGCTGCAGGCGGCGCGCATAGTCGCTGGCAAAGGCGTCCATCTCCAGCGCGCAGGCCAGTGCCCGGGCCCGGTGGTCGGTCTGCTCCAGCGGGGCCGAAAACATGATGGCCACAGCGTCGCCCACGATGCGGTCCAGCGTGCCCTCCAGGCGAAAGGCAATGGCCACCATCTGGTCCAGGTAGGCATTGAGCAGGCTGACCGCCTGCGCCGGGTCCAGCCCCTCCACCAGGCCGGTAAAACCGGTGAGGTCGGTGAAGACAAAGCTGCACACCTGGCGCCGCCCGCCCAGGGCCATGTCCTGCGGATGGGCCACCAGATGCGCCACCCGGTTGGGGGACACATAGCGCGCAAAGGCCTGGCGTATCCAACGCTGCTGCTGCTCCGTGCGCCGGTGGTGCCACAGGCTGCAGACCAGGTAGGCCAGCAACAGGCCCAAGGCCGGTGTGCAGGCATCCAGCAGCAGGCCCTGGGCCACAAAGGCCCACCAGGCGCCACCCAGCACGGCGCCCAGCAGCGCCAGACAGGCGGCAGCAGCACGCAAGGCCCGCGTACGCAGGGCCAGCAGGCCGGCCAGTGCCGCCGCCAGCAACAAAACCAGCGCCTCCAGACCGCGGGCCCAGGACGGGCGCTGCAAAAAGTTTTCGCCCAGCGCCTGCTCCAGCGCCTGGGCATGCACTTCCACGCCGGGCAGCATGCCCATGGGGCTGAAGCGCAGGTCCATCAGGCCTTGGGCCGAACTGCCCACCAGCACCAGCTGCCCGGCCAGTTGCTCCGTCGGCACCTGCCCGGCCAATACCTTCCAGGCCGGTATGACGCGCGCCGCCACCGGCGCGCTGTAATGCAGCCACATCTCGCCCTGCGGCGTGGTGGGCAGGGTCAGCCGGCCGATCCGGATTTCGGACAGGCCGCTGTTGGGGCCGGCGCTCTTGAGCACCACATTGCCGGCCCCCTGGGCGACCCGCAGGGCCTCGCCCACCAGTGTGGCCACCGGCGCATCGCCGAGCTGCAACACCAGCGGCACGCGGCGCACCACGCCATCGCCATCCGGCACAAAGTTGAGTGCGCCGTTGCCACGCGCAGACTGCTCAAAAGCCGGCAGCGCCGTCACGGCGTCGTCAAAGTGCAGCAGCCAGTCGGGCTGGGCCTGGCCGGACACGATGAAGTGCGCCTTTGGCAGCGGCATCCGGGCCGCCACGGCGCTGCCGCCGGCAGGCCGGCCGCGCAGGGAGAAGCCCAGCACCGCGTCGCTGCGCGCCAGGCTGCGTGCAAACACCGCGTCATGGTCCGGCAGGGCGACGACGGCCGCGCGCTGGCTGCCCTGCAGTTGCCACAGCTCGGCCACTGCGCGGGGGGCGGTGCGGTCGGGTTCGGGGAACATCACATCCAGGGCCACCACGGCGGCACCGGCCGCGGTCAGCCGGTCCAGCAGTGCGGCCATGCGGGTGCGCGGCCAGGGCCACTGGCCCAGACGCGCCAGGCTGTCTTCGTCCAGGTCGACGATGCGCACCGGCAGCGGCTGGTAGATGCGCGGATGCCAGCGCTGGAACTGGTCAAACTGGAAGTTGCGCAGCGTCTGCGCGCCGCGGCCGTCCACCAGCAACAGGCCCAGTGCCGCCAGCACCGCCAGAAGCGGGAGCAGCAGGACCCAACGCGTGCCGGTCTTCGGTTCCATCTACAGCCTTTCAAAGACGGGATGCCTTTGCTGGCTGCATACGATACCATCAGCAAAGTAGCTTCATTCAAACATACCAAGGGGGTGGGATCGTCATGGCGATCGCGACTATCACAGGCTTTGTGCGGACCGGGCGCAGCCGCTGCCGGGCCGGCCACGCCCTGCACTGAAGCGGTCCGCCTGTGCTGCAGCCGACCAGTCCCATGGCCACCCCGACCCAACGCAAACGCCCCATCACGCGGATCCTGCCGCTGGCCCTGATGTGGCTGGGTATTGCCCTGTGCGGCTACCTGGGAGACACCCTGGAGAAGCGGGCGCAGCTGGCCTGGAAGGAAGCCGCCGAGCGTGAAACCGCGCTGCAGACCGCCACCCTGCAAGGCTGGATGGACAGCAGCCTGACCACCCTGTCCGGCCTGGCCCTGCTGGTGGACAACACCCCCAACCTGGACGCCGACACCTTTCACAGCGCCTCGGACGGGGTGCTGGGACACGCCAAGGCCGACCTGATTCCGGAGAAAGCGCTGCTGCTGGACCAGCACGGCCGCTGGGTGACCCGCTACCACGCGGGCGACCCCGGGCAGCCGCGGCTGCTGCCCGCAACGGGCAGCCCGGCACAGGGCCTGCTGGAACACAGCCTGGGGCTGGCGCGTGAAACCCACAACGCGTGGTTCATGTCCGCACCTTTTGCCGACACCGGCCAGCGCAAGCATGTCTACCTCGCACTGGTTCCGCACAACCAGCCCGACAAGGCCCTCGTGGCGGTGCTGGACCTGCAAAAGGCAGTGGATAGCTTGCTGGGTGCAGACAACCTGGCCGGCATCGACCTGGACCTCGAACTCGAACCCGCCGGCGAAGGCGCCAGCAGCGCGCGGCAGGCAGCAGTGTCCAGCAGCACGGTGGTGTTCGAGCGCAAGACCTGGCTGTTTATTGCCCACACCAAATTCAATTTGCGCTGGCTGGTCGCCAAGCCGTTTGCCGGCGGCGTGGACAAGACGCTCAGCCGCGCGGTCTGGATCGTGGGCTCGCTGACCAGCCTGCTGCTGGCACTCTACCTGGCCAACCTGCTGACCAAGAACGAACGCATCCAGCAGAAGGTGGACGCGGCCACCGAAGACCTGCGCCGCAACATGCAGGCGATGGCTGCCAGCGAAGCCCGCCTGCGCCACATTCTGGACAGCAGCCCGCTGGGCATTGCCGTGTCGGTGGAGGGTGTGGCCCGCATGGCCAACCCGGCCATGAAGACCATGCTGAACGTGGCGGTGGGCGACTTCATCCCCAAACTCTATGTCGATCCCGCCGTGCGCGACAGCATCCAGCAACGCCTGCAGACCGAGGGCAGCGTACACAGCCTGGAGCTGCAGATGTTCAACCCCGCGGGCGAGGTGCGCGACTTTCTCAGCACCTTCATGCAGACCGACCATGCCGGCGAGCAGGCCGTACTGGGCTGGCTGCTCGACATCACCGACATGAAGGCAGCCGAACAGCTGGCGCGCGCGGCCCGGGACGCGGCCGAAGAGGCCACCCGGGCCAAGTCCGACTTTCTGGCCAATATGAGCCACGAAATCCGCACCCCGATGAACGCCATCATCGGCCTGTCGGGCCTGGCGCTCAAGAACGACATGCCGCCGCGCATCCAGGACTACCTGCGCAAGATCCGCCAGAGCGGCGAGCACCTGCTGGGCATCATCAACGACATCCTGGACTTCTCCAAGGTCGAGTCCGGCAAGCTGGAGATCGAGGCCATTGCCTTTGACCTGGACGCCGTGATCGACAACGTGGTGAACCTGATGTCCAAGAGCGTGGAGGACAAGGACCTGGAGCTGCTGTGCAGTGTGGCCGCGGCCGTGCCCAAGACCCTGATCGGCGACCCGCTGCGCATCGGCCAGGTCCTGATCAACTACACCAACAACGCCGTCAAGTTCACCAAGCAGGGCGAGGTGCAGCTCTCCATCAACGTGCTGGAGCGCAGCGACACCGATATCCTGCTGTACTTCGCGGTGACCGACAGCGGCATCGGCCTGAGCGCGGAGCAGATCGGGCGCCTGTTCGGCAGCTTTGTGCAGGCCGACACCTCCACCACCCGCAACTACGGCGGCACCGGCCTGGGCCTGGCCGTGAGCAAGCGCCTGGCCGAGGCCATGGGCGGCGAGGTGGGCGTGGAAAGTGTGCTGGGCCAGGGCTCCACCTTCTGGTTCACCGCCCGCCTGGGCCTGGCGCCGCAGGAGCGCACCGCCCAGCTGCCGCGCATCGACCTGCAGGGCAGCCCGGTGCTGGTGGTGGACGACAACGAGACCTCGGCCCTGATCCTGTCCGAGATGCTCGCCAACATGGGCTTCCCGGTTCACCACGCCAGCTCCGGCCAGGCCGCACTGACCCTGCTGGAGCAGGCCGACCAGAGCGACGCCCCCTATGCGTTTGTCATGATGGACTGGCTGATGCCAGGCATGGACGGACTGGAAACCGTGCGCGCCCTGCAGGCCCTGCCGCTGCGCACCATGCCCGCGGTGCTGATGGTCACGGCGCACCGCCGCCAGGACCTGATCAAGGCGGCCGAGCGGCTGGGCATCGAGCATGTGCTGGCCAAGCCCTTGAGCCATTCCCTGCTGTTCAACACCATGATGCAGATGCTGGGCCAGTCCGCAGACCCCGACCTGCCGCAGGCCTACCGCAGCCAACCCACCTCACTGGAAACCGCGCTGCAAGCCCTGGGTGGGGCCCGCATCCTGCTGGTGGAAGACAACGAGATCAACCAGCAGGTGGCCTGCGAAATCCTGCGCGACGCCGGCTTTGTGGTGGATGTGGCCGAGAACGGCCAGATTGCGGTGCAGAGCGTGGAGGCCCGTGCGGCCGAAGGCCAAGCCTACGACCTGGTGCTGATGGACATGCAAATGCCAGTCATGGACGGCGTGACCGCCGCGCGCCTGATCCGCGAGAACCATGGCGCAGACCGCCTGCCGATTGTGGCCATGACGGCCAATGCCATGCAGGCGGACCGCGACCGCTGCCGCGATGCCGGCATGAACGGCTTTGTGCCCAAGCCCATCAACCAGGACGAACTGTGGCGCGCCCTGCTGGCCAACATCACACCGCGCGCGGGACTGGGGCCGGTGCTGCGACCCGTGAGCGACACCCCTGCCGAAACCGACGACCTGTTGCATGCCTTGCGCGGCATCCCCGGGCTGGACCCGGACCAGGGCCTGTTGCGCACTGGCGGCAACCCGGCCTTTTACGCCTCGCTGCTGAAGAAGTTTGTTGCCTCCCAGGAAGACGCGATGCAGCGCGTGCAGCTGGCCTTGCAGGCCGCCGACCCGCCCACGGCAGAGCGGCACGCCCACACCCTCAAGGGCGTGGCCGCCAGCCTGGGCGCCCCTGTGCTGCAGCAGGAGGCCGGCGAACTCGAGAACAGGCTGCGTCGCCATGCCAGTGCGGCGGACCTGCAGGCGGCCATTGACCGCACCACGCTGCAGCTCGACAGCCTGATGCAGGCCCTGCGGGAGGCGCCCGGTCTGCTCAACCACCCGGTGGCCCGGGCCAACCAGCTGAGCGAGGCCGACCGCATCGCAACCCGCAACATTGCCACCCGGATCAAGCGCCTGTTGCAGCTCGACGACGCGCAGGCCGTGGCCCTGTGGGAAAGCCATGCCCCGCAGCTGCGGGCCCTGTATGCCGATGCATCCCGCATCGAAGAAGCCATTGGCGCCTTTGAGTTTGAAACCGCCCACACCCTGCTCGAAGCCAGCGCAGAACACGCCACGGCATGATGCATCCGGCAGGACGCATGCCGCCTAACAGTCCAGCACCAGGTTGCCCTGCGGGCGCGAGCAGCAGGCCAGCAGCCAGCCGGCCGCCACGTCCTCGTCGGTGATGCCACCGTTTTGCAGCATGTGCACCGCGCCCTCGAGCTTCTTCACCTTGCAGGTGCCACAGACGCCAAACAGGCAGGCGCTCGGAATGCTGAGCCCCGCCGCGCGCGCCACGTCCAGCACGGTCTGGGTGCCGCTGCATTGCGCCTCACGCCCGGAGGCGGCAAAGCGCACGGTGGAAGTCTGCGCGCTGGCTACTTGTTCGTCGGCATGCGCGCGGGCTTCGGCATCCACATGCACCGGCACCTGGAAGCTCTCCTCGTGGTAGCGCGCCATGTCGAAGCCGGCGGCCTGCAGAATGCCGCGCACCGCCTTCATGTAGGGCTCGGGGCCGCAGCAGAAGATTTCGCGCTCAAAGTAGTCCGGCGCAATCAGCTCCAGCATCAGCTGGTTGAGGCGCCCGCTGTAACCGGTCCAGGCGCCAAACGGGTTGGGCTTTTCGCAGACCAGGGCGACGCGGAATTCCGACACGCGGGCGCTGATGGCCTCCAACTCGCTGCGAAACAGCAGGTCGGAAGGTGTGCGCGCGCACTGCACAAAGCACACATCGGTATGCCGCCCCTGGTCGAACAGCCAGCGCGTCATGGACATCAGCGGCGTGATGCCCACACCGCCGGCCAGAAACAGGTATTTGGGTGCCGGGCGGTGCTGCACGCTGAACACACCCGACGGCCCGCGCGCCTGCACATGGTCGCCCACCTGCAGGTGCTGGTGCAGCCAGTTGGAGACCTTGCCACCGGGCTCGGCCTTGACGGTAATCGTCAGGCAGACCGGGCGCGACGGGCTGGACGAGAGCGTGTAGCAACGTGTGTGCGGCACGCCGTCAATCTCCACCTTCAGGGTGATGAACTGGCCGGCCTGGTAACGAAACCAGGACGGCTGCTCGGTCTGGAAGCAAAAGGTTTTGACGTCGGCGCTGTCGGCCAGAATCATGGTGCAGGTCAGGCGCTCGGCCTCGCTGTCCCAGGGCTTGATGGCGTCCGTGTCCCGCGGTTTGAGGATAGCGTTCATGCGGCCCGCCCCTATGCCGCGCGGTGGATGGGAATCACGGCGGCATCGCGCTGCGGCGCTTCCATCTGCGCCATCTGGCCGGTGTACCAGTCGATGAAGTTCTGCACGCCAAACTCAATCGTCTGTGAATACGGGCCGGGCACATAGGCCTTGCTGTTGATGCCAGCCTGGTTGTTCTCGGCCAGGATGCGGTCCTGGTCATTGGTGGCGGCCCAGACCTGCATCATCTCTTCAGGTTTGTAGTCCACGCCTTCCTGCGCGTCCTTGTTGACCAGCCACCAGGTGGTGACCTGGGTCAGCTGCGGGCCCAGCGGCAGCACACGGAAGGCAATCGCATGGTCACTCTGCAAATGGTTCCAGGAGTTGGGCAGGTTGAGCATGCGCACCGAACCCAGGTCGGCGCTTTGCAAGTTGCCCAACAGCTTGTTGACAGCGGGCTTGCCGTCCATGGTCATGGACTCGCCCTGGGCCAGCGGCAGGCGCACCACGCGGAAACGTTTGTCGGGCGAATTTTGCGAGGCGTGCGGCAGGCCCTGCGCGTCCCATTCGGCCGCCTTGGCGTGGATGCGCGCGGCAAAAGCGGGCGGCATGCGCGGGTCATCGGTGCTGTCGTATTCGGACAGGGTGCGCAGCAATTCGGGGTGCGCGCCGGTGCAGTGGTAGCACTCGCGGTTGTTCTCGATCACCAGCTTCCAGTTGGCTTGTTCCACCAGCGTGGAGCTGCAGGCCACCTTGGCGTTCTTCAAATCGTGCGGCAGCATATAGGGCTCGACCATGCGGGCGAAGGCTTCGAAGTCGGGCGCCTCGTCGGCCAGGCAGACATAGACATAGCCGCCCACGCTGCGGCAATGCGCCTGCTTCAGAGAGAAGTCTGCGGCCTTGAAGTCCGGGCCCATTTCGCGCGCAAACAGCAGGCGGCCGTCGAGCTCATAGGTCCACTGGTGGTAAGGGCAGACCAGCTTGGCGGCCTTGCCCTCCTCGCCGATGCAGACCTTGGAGCCGCGGTGCCGGCAGGTGTTGTAGAAGGCGCGCACCACGTTGTCGGCACCACGCACGATCACCAGCGAGGTCGGGCCCACTTCCATGGTGAACCAGTTGCCACTCGCGGGCGCGGCGCACTCGGGTCCGGCAAACAGCCAGTTGCGGTACCAGATCTGCTCCAGGTCGAGCTGGTGGAAATCGGCGTCGCCATAAAAGGGCTGGGGCAGGCTGTAGTCGGGGCGGCGCGTGGCCAGCAGCTGCGCCATGCGGGTGCGGGGGGATTCTGGGTTCACAACGGTTTCCTTCCGGTCAGGTCAAAAATTCGGAGACCATGAAGAAGGGCGCTGGCACAACACGGACGCGCAGGCATCCGCATGGCGACCGCGCGACCACCCTCCGTAGTCCGGCTACTGGTGCACACGCGGGCTGGTTTACGGACTGGCGCACGGCACCGGCTGTCTTACCGGTGCTGTAGGCGTTGACCTTCCCGGGCGGACCCAGTGGTTTGCTTGAACGCCGCTTGCTGCGCTTACCGTTGCGGGGGCAGTTCCGGCATTTCACCGGCTTCCCATTTAACCGGGTTGATGCCCGGAACCTGCGTCTGCCCCGCTCTTGCGAACGGGCATGGCACAAAGTTTAGGCGGCGTGCAGCTTCCGGCGCCACGGTGCTGCGACCCTGGCTTATGCGGACCCGACAAGCCCGCCAAGCGCTGCCGCTTCAGGGTAAAAACCCGTCGTTCAGCGTGTTGAGAAAGGCCACCACATCGGCCACCTGTGCCGGGCTCAGCACCGGTCCGGCATTGGCCGGGTTGTTGAACGGGGGCTTGCGGGTTTCCAGATTGGCCTGGTACTGCGCCGGCAAATCGTTGGGGATGCCGGCGGCACCATACCAGCGCTGCGGGTCGGTGTTGCGAGTGGCGTAAAAGCTCACCACATCGGTCAGGTTGCTAAAAAATCCGTTGTGCATCAGCGCCGGGCGCTTGCCTGCATTGCGCAGGCTGGGCACCTGGAAGGCACCGCACAGGCTGCTGGCAGTCACGCCGGCCGGCAGCACCGGCGGCGTGCGCTCCGGGCCGCACAAGCCCAGGTCAAAAAAGCCCGCCACGGCATTCGCCGGGATGCGTGTGTTGCGCGGAATGCCTTCCACCGTGTAGTTGTGGTTGGTGAACAGCGAGTCGCGCGGATTGCCGCTGCCGGGGTTGAGCCGGTGGCAGCCGGCACAGCCCACGCGCGGGTTCTGGAACAGCGCCAGTCCGCTTTGTTCGGCCGCCGTGAAGCTGGCTTTGCCCAACACCACCGCGTCGTATTTGGAGCTGAAGGCATCGAAGCTGCCGGCCGATTCAAAGGCCTGGATGGCCTGGCCGATCTGTGCCAGGGCCTGCGTCGGGTTGCTGAGTGCGGCCGCACCAAACAGCGCCGTGAACTGGCGCGCGTAGCCCGCCGCAGCCACCTTGCTGACCAGCGTGGTAGCGTCGGCGTTGTTCATCTCCAGCGGGTTCATGAAAGGCAGCAGGGCCTGCTGCGCCAGCGTGTCGGCACGGCCGTCCCAGAACTGGCCGCCGGCCGGAATCAGGTTGCCCTGCGGCGTGGTGACAAAGCCGAAGCGGGGATTCTCGGAACTGTAGGCCGCCTGCGAAGGCGCGCGCAGCCCGATGGAGGTAGGCAGGCTGCCGCGCGCCACGCCCAGGGTCGAGCCGTTCAGGCTGGAGAAGCCGCTGACCGCCTGGTGGCAGGACGCGCAGGCCGTGCCGGGCGGCGTGGACAAATTGGTGTCGTTGAAGAGCGCCTGGCCCAGCGCGCGCAGGCTGGTCTGTGTGGCCGCCAGCGCAGCGGCCTGTTGGGCCTCGGCATTGACCGTGGCCGCAGCACCCGTGTCGCTACCACCGCCCCCGCCACCACAGCCGCACAGGCCCAGCAAGGCCGCCACCACCACCGCAAACCACCGGAACCCGGCACCCGAATCAGGCATGTGCATCTCCCTAAAAAGTTGTGAATCCAGTTTAGGAGTGCGCGCCCGGCGCCACGTTACAGTTTTGTAATGCGCCCTCAGGCCGGCATGGCCGCTGCCGCAATGTCCAGCGAACGCAGACGCAGCGCGGGATCAAAAATATCGCAGACCAGCATCAGCTCATCGGCCTGGGTCACGTCCACGATGTTCTTCAGCTGCCCGGCCACCGTGGCCGGCCCGCCGATCACGGCCATGGCCAGGAAGTCGGCAATCGCTGCGCGCTCCTGGTGGTCGCGGCTTTCCAGATAGCCCGCCACCGGCGGCTGCAAAGACTTGCGCTCGCCCCGCACGATGCCCGACACGCGCTGGAAGATACTGGTGGCGAGGAACTGCGCCTCCTCATCCGTGGGCGCCGCCACCAACGGCACACCCACCACCACGCGCGGCGCGGCCAGTGCGGGCGAAGGCAGGAAGTTGTCGCGGTACAGCGCAATCGCCTGCAGCAGCATGCGGGGCGCAAAGTGCGAGGCAAAGGCGTACGGCAGACCACGCTGGGCCGCCAGTTGGGCCGAGAACAGGCTGCTGCCCAGCAACCAGATCGGCACCTGCGAATTGGCGCCCGGCGATGCAATCACGCGCTGCCCCACCACCGGTGTGCCCAGCAGTTGTTGCAGCTCGGCTACCTCGCGCGGAAAGTCTTCTTCGGTCTCGGCACGGTTGCGGCGCAGGGCGCGCATGGTGACCTGGTCGGTGCCGGGCGCGCGGCCCAGGCCCAGGTCACTCCGGCCCGGGTACATGGCCTCCAGCGTGCCAAAGGCCTCGGCCACCACCAGCGGCGCATGGTTGGGCAGCATGATGCCGCCCGAGCCGACACGGATGCTGCGGGTGCCGGCGGCAATATGGCCCACCAGCACGGCGGTGGAGGAGCAGGCCAGGCCCGGCATGTTGTGGTGCTCGGCCAGCCAGTAGCGGGTGAAGCCGAGCTGTTCAGCATGCTGCGCGGTCTGCAGCGCGATGGCGATGGCCGCGCCAACGCTGCCGCCCTCGCGCACAGCAACCAGATCGAGCATGGAGAGAGAGGTCTTGGACATCACCCATTATCGGCAGACGGTGTGGCGCTTGCAGTGGCAGCCCGCAATGCCCTTGGGTGCGCACTGCGAACCGGGCCGCAATGCCGCGTCAGCCCTGCTGCCCCGATTCAAACAAGGCGATGGCGCTGGCCGCCACCTGCGTGGTGTCGTAATACGCGTAGCCGCCCACGCCCACCGCGCCCAGCAGCGGGATGAAGCGCGCCGCGCCGTTGCCCAACAGCTTCTGGCTCAGGCGCAGGCCAATGCGTCGGACCACGTTTTGCAGCAGGGCACCAGAGGCCTGCCGGACGACCCAGCGCTCGCCGGCACGCACGGCCAGGTCGCGCACCGCCTGCGCCGCACTGTGCTTGAACAGGCAGTACAGCATGTGCTCCCTGGACAGGCTGGCGCTCTGACCGTACACCGCCGCTATGTCGCTCACCAGCTGCGACTGGATGCGCCACACCGCCAGCAGATCGGGCAACACCGTC
This sequence comes from Comamonadaceae bacterium, assembly GCA_947372425.1. Lineage (GTDB taxonomy): Bacteria > Pseudomonadota > Gammaproteobacteria > Burkholderiales > Burkholderiaceae_C > Allorhodoferax. Next base: position 14,363 of record CANBTQ010000004.1, read on the forward strand.
AACAACCCGAACGGCCCCGGCGCCAGCGCCAGCGTGCCCGAGGTCAGGGCCGCCTGTTGGGCCGCCACACGCGTGAGCGCCTGCGCCGCAGCCAAGGGCTGTGGCGAAGCCGCCTGGGCACTGGCCGGTATGCGCCCGGCCAGGTCCATCGCGGCACCGGCCAGGGCCTCTGCCGCAGTGCCCGCCGGGGTGACATGGGTCAGCTTGTTGTTGCGCATGCAGGCCTCTCTTTCCAGGTTGCCGGATCGGGCGCCGCGGCTCAGTCCGGCTGGGCAGCCAGGGCCAGCACGCGCCCGGCAATCATGTCGAGGGCGGCACGGCTGACACCCTGCTTGTCTATCCAGACCTTGGGCAACAGGCTGCCGCTTAAGCTGACCGCATCGCCGTCGCGCAGCGCCAGCAGCGCCTGGCTCACGCCGTTGTCAAAGGCAATCACATTGACGATCACCAACTCCGGCTGTGTGCCCTGCGCACGCACCTTGGCCACCACAAAAATGCTGTTGTTCTTGCCCACGCGCTTTTCGGGGTCGCCCCAGATGTGTCCGGCCACCAGTCCTTCGATCATTCCGTCTCCTGTTCAATGGGCTTTAGCTTAACTTGCATCGTTGAACTCCCCCATCCCCCCCGCCCCTTACCCCCCGTCGGGGTAAGGGGTGCCTAATGCGGACAGCCGATTTGGTTACGTCGCTTCGGCTTGGGCCTTATCGGCGTGGCGTCCTGAGTCAGTGGGTGCCGTGCGCAAGCCCAAACGCGTCGCTCGGTGTGCCAACAACACGCGCTAACCCAAACCATAATCGCAGGCAAGCCATCTATTGCTGGCGTTCACCAACCCATTCGCACCAAGGAAATCCCATGCAAACCAAAGCCGCCGTCGCCTGGAAAGCCGGCCAACCCCTGACCATTGAAACCGTTGACCTGGCCGGCCCGCGCGTGGGCGAGGTGCTGGTCGAAATCAAGGCCAGCGGCATCTGCCATACCGACTACTACACGCTCAGTGGCGCCGACCCCGAAGGCATCTTCCCGACCATCCTGGGCCACGAAGGCGCGGGCATCGTGGTCGATGTGGGGCCGGGTGTCACCTCGCTCAAAAAGGGCGACCACGTGATTCCGCTGTACACGCCCGAATGCCGGGGCTGCAAGTTCTGCCTGAGCCGCAAGACCAACCTGTGCCAGCTGATTCGTGGCACGCAAGGCAAGGGTCTGATGCCGGATGCCACCAGCCGCTTCAGCCTGAACGGCGACCCGATCTTCCACTACATGGGCACCAGCACCTTTAGCAACTTCACGGTGGTACCGGAAATTGCGCTGGCCAAGATCCGCCCGGACGCGCCCTTTGACAAGGTCTGCTACATCGGCTGCGGCGTCACCACCGGCATTGGCGCCGTGATCTTCACGGCCAAGGTGGAAGCCGGTGCCAACGCGGTGGTGTTTGGCCTGGGCGGTATCGGCCTGAACGTGATCCAGGGCCTGAAGATGGTGGGCGCCGACAAGATCATCGGTGTCGATCTGAACCCGGCGCGCGAAGCCATGGCACGCCAGTTCGGCATGACGCACTTCCTGAACCCGAAGGACATTGAGGCGGCGGGTGGCAACATCGTCGATGCCATTACCCAACTCACCGACGGCGGCGCCGACTACAGCTTTGAATGCATTGGCAACACCCAGGTGATGCGCCAGGCGCTGGAGTGCACGCACAAGGGCTGGGGCCGCAGCATCATCATCGGCGTGGCCGAGGCCGGTGCCGAAATCAGCACCCGCCCGTTTCAGTTGGTGACGGGCCGCAAGTGGGAAGGCTCGGCCTTTGGCGGCGCCCGCGGCCGCACCGATGTGCCCAAGATCGTGGACTGGTACATGGAGGGCAAGATCAACATCGACAGCCTGATCACCCACACCATGCCGCTGGAAGACATCAACAAGGGCTTTGACCTGATGAAGCGCGGCGAGTCCATCCGCGGCGTGGTGCTGTTCTAAAAAAGTTGGCTTAGCCCCGGCGCCACGCGCAGTGGACAAGCGTGGGGGCATGTTTTACCGCCGGGCCGCCCCAAGGTAAAACGCGGCCCCCTTGGGGGCAGGGCGCCACACGCAGTGTGGCAACCGTGGGGGCGCACTACCTCTTTAGAAAGTTTCCCATTCCTCGTCGGCCGCGCTGGCCGATGCCACCACCTTGGGTGCGGGCTGCGGCAGCGAGGCCGTGGCCTTGGGTGCAGCGGGTTTGGGGGCCGCGGCGCGGGGTGCTGCCGCTGGCTTGGGGCGCGGTTTGCTGGCAGCGCCCAGCTCGACACGGCGCTCGGTGCCCTGGAAGGGCACGGCCTTGCTGGCCGGGGCACGGACATTGGCCTTGGGCAGGGCTGCCACGGCATGGCCCTCACCCAGCTTGAACACGGCCACCGTCTGCAGCAACTCGCCGGCCTGGCTCTTGAGGCTGGAGGCGGCTGCCGCCATCTCTTCCACCAGCGCGGCGTTCTGCTGCGTCACCTGGTCCATCTGCGTGACGGCTTCGCCCACCTGGCTGACACCGGCGGCCTGCTCGCTGCTGGCCGCGCTGATCTCGCTCATCAGGTCGGTGACGCGCTTGATGGAGTCCACCAGATCCGTCATGGTGGTGCCGGCCTGGTCCACCAGCGTGGTGCCCTGCTCCACCCGCTCCACACTGGCGCCTATCAGGCTCTTGATTTCCTTGGCGGCTTCGGCCGAGCGTCCGGCAAGCGAACGCACTTCGGAAGCCACCACCGCAAAGCCGCGGCCCTGGTCGCCGGCACGGGCCGCTTCCACCGCCGCGTTCAGCGCCAGGATATTGGTCTGGAACGCAATGCCGTCGATCACGCTGATGATGTCGGAAATCTTGCGTGAACTGTCGTTGATGCCCTTCATGGTCTCCACCACCTGACCCACCACGGCGCCCCCCTTGATGGCCACGCTGGAGGCATTCATCGCCAGTTGGTTGGCCTTGCGCGCAGTGTCGGCGTTTTGCTGCACGGTGGAGCTCAGCTCTTCCATGGAGGCTGCGGTTTGCTCCAGCGCACTGGCCTGCTGCTCGGTGCGGGCCGAGAGATCGTTGTTGCCCTGGGCGATCTGGGCACTGGCCGTGGCCACCCCTTCGGAGCCCTGCTGCACGCTGCCCACAATGCGCACCAGGTTGTCCTGCATATGCAGCAGCGCAGTGAGCAGCACGCCGGTTTCATCGTGGGTCTTGACGGCCACGCGCGAGGTCAGGTCGCCTTCGGCCACCTTGGTGGCAAAGCCCACGGCATCGGCAATCGGCAAGGTGATAGAGCGTGCCGTGGCAAGCGCAATCACCATGCCCGCAACGGCAGCCAGCGCAGTCAGCGCCTCGGTAAAGCTGCTGGCAAAGGAGCCGTCCTGCTGCATCTGTGTCACGCCCTTGTCCATCAGTGCTTCCTGGAACTTGGTCATGGCGTCCGCCGCATCAAAGAACTCTTTTTGCGGGGTCTGGAAGTCACCCATCAGGAACACGCCGGCCTCCTCCACCTGGCCGCCTTCCAGCATGGCAATCAGCTTGCTGCGGGCTTCGGCATAGACCGCCCGCTTGGCCATGATGGTGTCCAGCAAGGCCATGCCTTCCGGGCTTTTGACCAGCGGCTTGAGCTTCTCCAGCAAACTATTGTTGGCCGTGGATTCTTCCGTCACCTTGGCCAGCCAGGACTTCAGCTTCTCGGGGTCCTTGGCCGAAATGATGGCATTGCGCAGAAAGCGCGCCTGGTTGCTCTGGTGTTCCTGGATTTGATTGACCATCACTACCTTGGCGTAGCGGTCCTTGAAAATGACTTCTGCGGTTTCGTTGATATGGCTGAGGCGGCTGACCGCCACCGTGGCCACCGCCAGCAGCAGCGCGATGATGATGCCAAAGCCCAGCGCCAGGCGCTTGCCAATGGGAAGATTTCCGAGATTCATATTCGATCCGATGTGTTGAAAGCGTCTGCCTCCACTGGCCAACGCAATCCCATTTTGAACCGGGCCGGGCGTCTCATCCTGACCCATGTCAATCGGGCGCAGATTATGGCACTGCGGCATCGCGTGTCAGGCGCACCACGCTCTTGTGAATGCGCCGCGTGGCACTCCAGACGCCCCACAACACCAGGGGAATCAATGCGCCCACGGCCAGCTCGGGGTTGACCGGCACACCGGCCGCCTTGAAGGCCTTGGCGCCATACAACAGCAGGCTCACCACGTAATACGAGATGGCGGCAATCGACAGGCCTTCCACCGTGGTCTGCAGGTGCAGTTGCAGTTCCTGCCCGCGCGTCAGCTTGGCCAGCAATTGCTGGTTCTGCGATTCGGCGGCAATGTCCACGCGGGTACGCAGCAGGGCGCTGGCACGCGCCACCCGCTCCGACAGCGAAGCCAGGCGTTGCGCCGTGGCCGCCACCGTGGCCATGGCCGGTGACAGCCGGCGTTGCATGAATTCACCAATGGTCTGCATGCCCGGGATGGTGACTTCGCGCAGCTCGGCAATGCGTTGCGCCACCAGCGCCTGGTAGGCGCGCGTGGCCGAGAAACGGTACACATGGTCGGCCGTGGCCCGCTCCACCCGGGCCGACAGCGACACCAGGGTGTCGAGCAGCTCCTGGTCGGCGGCCGATTTGTTTTCCAGCTGCGCCGTGATGTCCGCCAGCTGGCCTTCGGCCTGCGCCAGCATGGGCGCCAGCGCCTTGGCTGCGGGCAGACCGCGCAAGGCCATCAGGCGGTAGGTCTCCAGTTCGAGCAGGCGCTGCGACACCCGCCCGGCGCGGGTTTGCGGCGTGTTCTCGGGGGCAATCACCACCATGCGCTCAAAGCCGCTGGGGCGCAGCATGAAATCGGTCAGGGCCCAGGAGTGCTGGTTGTGGCCCATCACCGAGGCCACCATGGAATGCGCGCCGAACCAGGGCTGGGCCTGCGCCACCGTGCCCGCCACATCGGCCAGATTGCCATGCAGCATCAGCACTTCAATGGCGGCAATGGTGCGCCCGGGTATGGCGCGCAACCAGCCCGGCGGCAGCAGCACCAGGCCCAGCAGGGCCGCATCGTCCAGACCGGCCAGCGCATGGTCCGGCAGCGGCTGCACCAGCGAGTAGCGGGTGAACTCGCTGTGGCGCTCCCACTTCAGGGTGTAGCCGTCCAGCCGCAGGCGCAGAAAGTTGCCCTGCAGGCGCTCCACCTCCAGGTCCTGCTGGCCGGGCAGCAGGCGCAGGTGCGCACAGTCCTGCTCGCGGCTGACATCGTCGTTGAACACGGCCACATACAGCACCAGGGCCGGCATGCGGATGCGCGCCTGCGGCCGGGCATGCACTTCGTTGTGCAGCGTTTGGCGCAGGGCATCGTCCTGCGGCAGAAAGGCCGATGCAGGGGTGGTGTCAGAGGGGTTCATGGTGGTGCGCCTCGCAGAGTGGTCGGCGCAATTTACAGCAGATTGCGAATTGCCCATGTGGCCAGCGCCTAACAGACTTGCAATAACCCGGCACAGCCGCACATGCGTAGGCATGGGCTATAACCCAGTCCATTCATCCATCCCTTCAGGAACAACGACCCATGCTTTTTGACACCTACACCCTCGGCACCATCTCCCTCACCAACCGCGTCGTCATGGCCCCCATGACGCGCAGCCGTGCGGTGGACCGCAACATTCCCAATGCACTGATGGCCGCGTACTACGGCCAGCGCGCCACGGCCGGGCTGATCATTACCGAAGGCCTGTCCCCCTCGCCCAACGGCCTGGGCTATGCGCGCATTCCCGGCCTGTTCAATGCCGAGCAGGTGGCGGGCTGGCGCCTGGTGACCGATGCGGTGCATGCCAAGGGCGGCAAAATTTTTGCGCAGTTCATGCACTGCGGCCGTGTGGCGCACCAGGCCAACTTGCCCGCCGGCGCGCGCACCGTGGGCCCGATGGCAGAAGTCTGCCCCGGCGAGATGTGGACCGATGCCTCCGGCATGCAGCCCCACAGCGCACCGCACGCCCTGACCGAAGCCGAGATTGCGGCCACCGTGGCCGAATACGCCCGCGCCGCCACCCTGGCGGTGGAAGCCGGCTTTGACGGCGTCGAGCTGCACGCAGCCAATGGCTACCTGATCGAGCAGTTCCTCAATGCCAATGTCAACCAGCGCACCGATGGCTACGGCGGCAGCGCCGAGGGCCGCAACCGCTTTGCACTGGAAGTGGCGCAGGCCTGCGTCAACGCCATCGGCGCCGGCAAGGTCGGCATCCGGGTATCGCCCTACGGTGTGTTCAATGGCACCGGTGCCTTTGAAGGCGTGGATGCGCAGTACCTGGCCCTGGCGCAAAAGCTGTCGGACCTGGGCCTGGCCTACCTGCACCAGCTGGACCATTCGGCCATGGGTGCACCCGCCGTGCCGGCTGCCATCAAGAAGCAATTGCGCAGCGCTTTCAAGCAGACCTACATTGCCGCCGGCGGCTTCGATGCCAGCAGCGCAGAAGCGGCCCTGGCTGCCGGCGATGCCGATCTGGTGGCCTTTGGACGCCCGTTTATTTCCAACCCCGATCTGGTGGCCCGCATGCAAACCGGTGCAGCGCACACTGACGCAGACATGTCCACGTTTTATACGCCGGGCGAGAAGGGATATACCGATTACGCGGCCCTGAATTGAGCCGGCGGCGGTGGCAGCGCACCTAGAATAAGCAGCCCGTCCTGCGGGGGTCTGCGGGGCGGGGAACCTACACCCGCAAAGGATTGCTATGTCGTTGTCCAAATCCACCCTTTCGGCCATTCAGCAGGCTGGTCAGAGCCTGCACAAGGCAACCGTCGTGGTTTCCACGGCCGTGCGCGAGCAGGCTGAACACATGGTGGCCACCGTGGCCAGCCAACCGTTCGAGGCCGAGGGTGAACAGGCTTTTGCCAACTTCAAGATGCTGGCGCGCCTGTCGCAGGACCTGCAATCCCTGGAAGAACAGCTGCGCGGCTTGTATGCCACTGCGTCCGATCTGGCCAGCCCCGAGATGGATGTGGTGGTGGCCCTGGCGCATGCCAGCGCCCGCAGCCGCACAGCGGCGGCGGGCGAGGTGGCGGAAGACGCCATCGTCAAACCGGCCAAGGCGCAACGCAGCCCGCGCACGCTCAAAAAACCGGCCAAGCCCGTTTCACTCACCGCCAATGACAGCAAGGTGCTGGCCTTTCTGAGCACCGTGCTCAAGGCCGGCCAGTGGACGGCGCTGACGGGCAACGTGGTGGCACAAGGTGCCGGACTGCCCCTGGGTTCGGTGGGCATTTCGCTGAAAAAAGTGGTGGCTTGCGGCGCGGTGAAAAAACGCGGACGCGGCAGCTACCAGATTCCCGTCTGACACTGCGCGTGCCCAGACAGCTGCCATGCTGAGCCTTCAAACCGCCCTCAGTTTCTTCGGTGTCTCGCTGCTGCTGGGCATCACCCCCGGCCCGGACAATGTGTTTGTGCTGGTGCAGTCCGCCACCTACGGCAAGCGTGCCGGCATGCTGGTGGTGCTGGGCCTGTGCGGCGGCCTGGTGGTGCACACCACGGCGATTGCACTCGGGCTGGCCGCGGTGTTTGCGGCGTCCGAGACGGCCTTTGTGCTGCTGAAGTTTGCCGGTGCGGCGTATCTGGCCTACCTGGCCTGGCAGGCGTTCCGTGCGCCAGGGGCCGGCAGCAGCGACGCACCTGCCCCGGCATTGCGGCCCGGACAACTGTGGCTGCGTGGCGTCATCATGAACCTGACCAACCCGAAAGTGGTGTTCTTCTTTCTGGCCTTTTTGCCGCAGTTTGTCGATCCGCGCATCGGCTCGGTGGCCTGGCAGCTCGGGCAGCTGGGTGGCATCTTCATCCTGGCCACGTTGCTGAGCTTTGGCGCCATCAGCTACTTTGCCGCCAGCCTGGGGCAAAGCCTGCGCGGCTCGGCGCGGGCCCAGCAGTGGATGAACCGAGCCGCCGGCATCGTGTTTGCCGGACTCGCCCTGCGCCTGGCATTGGCGCAGCGCTAAGCCCCAGGAGGGCAGCAGCCCGGCCGAACTGCCGGTGTCGCGATCAAGCCGGAACTTCGGACACGATGCCGATTTCCCGCAGGACCTCGGGCAGGTTTTCAAGGGACTCCACGTGTTCGCTCGCAATTTCCAGGCGCTCGATACCCGGCATCTTGAATCGCACGTTCTGAATATCCTTGCGGTAGTTGTCCAGGCGCGAGGGGCACATGCCACAGACGGCTTCGGTGGACTTGGTAAAAAAGCTCACCAGTTCCTTGTCGGTGGCTTCCAGGCCCAGGCCCTTGTAGGCCAGATACGGTGCCCATTCCGGCTTGGAACCCAGTCCGAATTTTTCGCCCACGATATGCAGGTTGCCAATTTGCGGGCACTTCCACAGCCTGCCGTCCACCAGGTTGACACAGTGCTTGCTGTGGCAAACCTCCCAGCTGGCCTTGGGATCGGCATCGGTAAACGGCAGCATGTCCTCACCGATACCTTTGTAAAAGCGGTTCCAGTTGTGGATGTTGTCGCCAAAGCCGATGCGAATGCCTTCGTTGGTGTGCCAGGCCTGCATCTGGTCAATCGCGGCGCGCACCTTGGGCAGGTATTTTTTGTCCTGCGAATGCACCGACAGGAACAACCCGACATTCAGGGTGCGCAACAGGAAGGGCATTTCCGGGTGCCGGTCAAAGTTCAGCCCGTTGGTGCAGACCTGGATATCGGCCTGGGGGAAGATGGCCCGGGCCAGGATGACGATTTGCGGGAGCATGGGGTTCAAAAACGGCTCGCCCCCCAGGATGCGGAAGAACTTGGGCTTGACCCGCCGCCCCCAGGAAGTCAGCCACACCTCGGCCTGCTCCAGCGTCACCATATTGCTCAAGGCGTAATTGGCATACGCCGAGCACCCGTCGCAGTGCAGGCTGCACAAATGGGTAATGGGGAATTCCAGATATTCGACGTCGTAGGTATTCATATAGTCCCTGAAAGTTTGGTCTATTTTGAAATGCGGGGGGCCGATCCAAAGATGGGATAAAGGCCTGCTTCAGGCAATAGATCTGACTTTTGAAGCGCAACAGGGCCGTTGCGCCCCGCCGGTGGCAGCGATCAGGCAGCCAGCACCCGGAAGGCGCCGCTTTGACGCGCCACCGAGCCATACACCGAGCTGCCACCCGAATAGGTGGACTTGACCGGTGTGGGCACCACCACCTGCAACGCCCGCAGATTGAGGGCGGCCTGGCGCGAGAGCCCGTCGCGCAGCATGGGCAGGCGCTTGGCCAGCGCCTGGATACGCCGGCGTACGGCACCGCGGTGGGGCTGGGGCAGAGTCTGGGACGGGGTCTGGAGCAAGCGGGCCAAGTCCAGGCTCAGGGCCTGCAGGGTGGCCGCGGCCGTCTGCATCTGCGGTGCGTCGCCGCCGGCCAGAAACGCAGCGACCTGGTTGAACTGCTGTTCCACCAGGTCGAGTTGCTTGAGCATCGAATTGTGCATATCAGAGTCCTTGCGCCCGTTGCGTGGCGCAGGCCCTGCTGCCGGCGCTTACGTGGGTGCGCTGGTGAGCATTTCCTGCGCGTTGGAGAGCAGCTTGTCGGCAATCGCCTCGGGGTTGACCACGAAGCTGCCATCCCGGATGGCGGCCTTCATCTGGTCGACCTTTTTGGTGTCGACTTCCGCTGCCGAATTGAGCGCGTCCTTGCCCAGCGAGCGTGCGGCGCTGGTCAGCGCCACCGTCACGCCGGCATCGGAGGCGCTGGACGTGGCTACCTGCGCCGCATCCTGCCCCGTTTTGGGCGTGTTGGAAGGTGGCGTCTTGAGGGACGTCAGGTCGGAAGGGGTATTGCCGGTAACTTTCATTTCGTGCTCCAAAACTACGATGCGCGTAGCCTCGTACAGGGGTTATCGGCTCGAATCTAACGGACTTTAGGATTAATTGCACCGGCGCACCTCTTTTTACAGTTCGATCCGCACGGTGCGGGCATCGAGCACGGTGCCGGTGGCCACCCGGCCATTGTCCATGCGGACCCGGGCAGTCTGGCCCACCACGCCGGCCGACAGCGCCTGGGCATCGCCCGACACCTGAAAGCCCTGGCCCTCGGCCACCACCCGCACCTGGGTGCCGGCCTGGAATACCTGGGTCGGGCGCACCAGGCCCTGGCGCAGCACCTGGCCGGTGCTCAGGGACCGGGTAGCGGTCTGGCCCAGCCACAGGGCAGGGTCCAGCAGCACCGGGCTGGTGTCTTCGGCCCAATCCACTTCCGTGGCCACCACATCGTTCTGGCTCAGCAGGCTGCCGGCCTGCACCTGGCCGCGCACCACCCAGGCATTGCCGAAGGCCTTGACGGTGACGGGCACACTCACATTCCATTTGGCCATGCCATCGACGCAGCGCAGGCCCACCCGGCTGTGGCCCCACAGGCGCGCGCCGGGCGGCAGATAGGCTTCCACATTGCCGCAGGGCGCCAGCCGCAGGCGACTGTCCAGCGCGCCTACCGATACCTCCAGCCGCAGCCGTGCGGCCGGGTCGGTCTGCGCATCCTGGGCGGCGCTGCGCGCCCACTTCAAGGCCAGGCCCGAGTAATCCGGCTCCTGCGCCTGGGCCGCGCCACCCGACAGCAGCAGGGCCGCGCCGGCCAGCGCCGCCAGCAGGCAGCGCAGCGGCTTGGCAAAGGGAATAAGCGTCATGACAAGGCTCCGGTGGGCAGGGGACATGCGGGTAACTATAGGCAGCCCCCCTGCCGGCTAAGGCCGCATATGCAGGCCAAAAGCCCCGCTATTCCACGGCTGAAAAATTAAAGCTTTTCCCATAATTGCCTCACGTCGCCAGCCACAGCTCCCCCTGTAGCCGGTGTTCCCCCCTACGAGGTATGACCCATGTTTGCCAATTTGACCAACGGACTGGACTTTCAAGCCAAGGCTCTGGTGATCCGGGCCGACCGTCAGCGCGTGATCGCCAGCAACATCGCCAATGCCGACACCCCCGGCTACGTGGGGCGCGACATCAACTTCAAGGAAGCCATGAGCGCCGCACTGGGTAGCAGCTCGGCCTCCGCACCGCTGCCCCTGTCCGGCAGCGGCGGCAGTGACGGCACCAGCAACGCGCGCCACATTGCGCTGCAAAGCACGCTGGGCAGCCTGCGCAACGACGGCTCGCCGTCCCTGGCCTACACCGTGCAAAGCCAGCCGTCCATGGACGGCAACAGTGTGGACATGGACCACGAGCGGTCCAGCTTTGTCGACAACGCGGTGCGCTACGAAGCCACCCTGCGCTTTATTAACGGCAGTTCCAAAACAATCTTGAGTGCCATTCAGGGCCAGTAAGGCCCTGACCACACCCTAGGAGCAGCTTATGTCCATGTTTTCCATCTTCAATGTCTCTGGCAGCGCCATCAGTTCGCAGGCCCAGCGCCTCAACGTGGTGGCCAGCAACCTGGCCAATGCCGATGCCGTAGCCGGCCCCGACGGCAAGGGCTACCGGGCGCGCCAGGTGATGTTCGAGACCGTGCCCATGGGCTCGGAAGCGTCGGCCGGCGTCAAGGTCAGCGGCGTGCAGGAAAGCCAGGAGCCGCTCAAGCGCGTGCACAACCCCTCGCACCCCGCGGCAGATGCCGACGGCTATGTGACCCAGTCGAACGTGAACCCGGTGGAGGAGATGGTCAACATGATCTCCGCCTCGCGCTCCTACCAGAACAACGTCGAGGTGATGAACACCGCCAAGACCCTGTTGCTCAAAACCCTGCAAATGGGTCAATAAGACTTAAAGGAAAACCTATGGTCGCCGCCGTCTCCTCCACCACTGCCACCACCGGCACCCTGGCCAGCGCCTCCACCAGCGCGCAGGACCAGTCGGACCGTTTCCTGAAACTGCTGGTCGCCCAGCTCAACAACCAGGACCCGATGAACCCGATGGACAACTCGCAGATGACCAGCCAGATCGCGCAGATCAACACGGTCTCGGGCATCCAGCAGCTCAACGACAGCATCAAGTCCATGTCGGCCCAGTACACCTCGATGCAGGTGATGCAGGGCGCGGCCATGATCGGCCACCAGGTGGTGGCCGACGGCAGCACCATGAGCATCAACGCCGGGGTTGGCACCGCCGCCCTGAGCCTGGACGCAGCTGCCAGCAGCGTGCAGGTGCAGGTGCTCACACCGGGCGGCGCGGTGGTCGACCAGTTTGATATGGGCGCCCTGAGCGCCGGCACCCACAACATCCAGTGGGACGCCTCCAGCTATACCGGTGGCGGCACCCCGACCTTCAGCATCACCGCCAAGCAGGGCAGCAGCACCGTGACGGCCACACCGCTGATCCGCGACACCATCGCCTCGGTCGGCACCGACAGCACCGGCGCCATGAATCTGGCGCTCAAGGGTGGCGGCAGCATCAAGTACGACACCATCAAATCCATTCTGTAAACACAAGGACCCACCATGAGCTTTCAAACTGGACTCTCCGGCCTGAGCGCAGCCAGCCAGAACCTGGACGTGATCGGCAACAACATTGCCAACGCCAACACCGTGGGCATGAAGTCTTCGCGGGGTGAGTTTGCCGATCTGGTGGCCTCGGCCATCGGCGCGGGCGGCACCTCCAACACCGCGGGCATAGGCACCGCCCTGTCCACCATTTCGCAGAACTTCAGCCAGGGCAATGTCAGCATCACCGGCAACAGCATGGATGTGGCCATCAACGGCGGCGGCTTCTACCAGCTGACCAAGACCGATGGCACCACCGCCTACTCGCGCGCCGGCCAGTTCAAGCTGGACAAGGACGGCAACATCATCAACAACAGCGGCTCGTTTGTGATGGGTTACCCCACCGACATCACCGGCGCCCGCACCAGCCAGACCACGCAGAAGCTGTCCATCCCCACCGGCGCGCCGATTGCCGCCCAGGTCAGCAAACTGATCACGGCCGAGCTCAACCTGGACGCCCGCGCCGTGCCCTACGACAGCGTGACGCCCAATGTGGCGCGCACCACCTACGGCACCTCCATCACCACCTACGACACGCAGGGCAACCCCAAGCCGGTGAGCCTGTACTTCCAGCGCATCGCCACCGTGGTGACGGCCACATCGCCCACCATAGACCCCAACGCGGTGGCCACGGCCACCCCGACCGACCAATGGGCCGTGTACACCGATCCGCTGCCCGCCAACCAGGCCACCCCGGTGGGCGTGTTGTGCTTTGACAAAAATGGTGCGCTCAGCTCCACCAACGGTGTGCCCGACTCCACCTTTCCGCCCGTGGGCCCTCCGAGCGGCCTGGCGGTGACCCCGACCGACCCCGTCATCCCCACCTACTACGTGGATGTGAACGTCAGCAAGGTGACCCAGTACGGCGTGGACTTTGCCGTGTCCAACCTGACGCAGGACGGCTACACCTCGGGCGCCTTCACCGGCCTGAGCATCGACAACAAGGGCGTGATCACCACCCGCTACTCCAACGGCCAGACGCTCAAGAGCGGCGGCATGATTGCCCTGGCCGACTTCCGCAACGTGCAGGGCCTGTCGCCCGTGGGCGGCGGCGAGTTCCTGGAAAGCTACAAGTCCGGCACCGCCGTCATGGGCCAGCCCACTGTGGGCAGCTTTGGCGAACTGCGCTCGGGCGCGGTGGAAGAGTCCAACGTGGACCTGACCGCCGAGCTGGTCAACATGATGACGGCACAGCGCAACTACCAGGCCAACGCCCAGACCATCAAGACCCAGGACCAGATCATGTCGACCCTGGTCAACCTGCGCTAACAGGAGCTGAGACGCCATGGACCGCCTGATATACACCGCCATGACGGGGGCCGGTGCCGCCGCCAACCGGCAGGCGATCCTGTCGTCAAACCTGGCCAATGTTTCCACCAACGGCTTTCGCGCCCAGCTCGAAACCTACCGTGCCGTGCCGCTCAATGGCGAAGGCTCCAGCACCCGCGTGTTTGCGGTGGAAGCCTCGGCCGGTTTTCTGGACCTGCCGGGCCAGGCCCAGCAAACCAACCGCGCCCTGGACGCCATGACCACCGACAAGAGCTGGTTCGCGGTGCAGGGCCTGGATGGCAACGAGGCCTATACCCGCAACGGCAGCTTTGAAGTGGCCGCCGACGGCACGCTCAAGACCGCCAACGGCCTGACCGTACTGTCCAGCGGCGGCTCGCCCATTACCGTGCCGGCCGGTGCCGATGTGACGCTCAGCAACGACGGCAGCATCAGCGCCAAGGTGGCCAACCAGCCGCTGAGCGTGCTGGGCAAGCTCAAGCAGGTCACGCCCACCGCCGACGACCCGCTGCGCCGCGGCGAGGACGGCCTGTTCCGCGCCCAGTCGGGCGACCCGCTGAACAACGACGACGCGGCCCGCCTGCATGTGGGCGTGCTCGAAGGCTCGAATGTGAACGCCATCGAGACCATGGTCGGCATGATCCAGACCGCACGCCAGTTCGAAGCCCAGACCAAGCTGATGACCACCGCCGAAGCCAATGACCGCTCGGCCGCCCAGCTGCTGGGCATGCAGGGCTAAGCCCGGCACCACCACAAACACTTTAAGGAAGCACCATGATCAACTCGCTCTGGATCTCCAAGACCGGCATGGAAGCCCAGCAAATGCAGCTGGACGTGATTTCCAACAACCTGGCCAACGTCTCCACCAACGGCTTCAAGAAGGCCCATGCGGTGTTCGAAGACCTGATGTACCAGAACCTGCGCCAGGTCGGCTCCAACACCGCCGAGCAAAGCACCCTGCCCACCGGCCTGCAGGTCGGCCTGGGTGTGCGCACCGTGGCCACCAGCCGCAACTTCAGCCAGGGCAGCATGCAGCAGACCAGCAACAACCTGGACGTGGCGGTGCAGGGCAATGGCTTCTTCCAGGTCACCATGCCCGACGGCACCACCGGCTACACCCGCGACGGCTCGTTCCAGCTCGACAGCCAGGGCCGCATGGTGAATGCCAACGGCCTGTTGGTGCAGGGCGGTATCACGGTACCGGCCAACGCCTCCAACCTGGCGGTGGCAGCCAATGGCACGGTCACCGCCACCATACCGGGCACCGTGGCGCCGCAAACCATAGGCACCATCACCCTGGCCAGCTTTGTCAACCCGGCAGGTCTGGAGCCCAAGGGACAAAACACCTATGGCGAAAGCGCCGCATCGGGCCAGCCCAATGCGGGCACTGCCGGCTCCAACGGCCTGGGCACCATCATGCAGGGCTTTGTGGAAACCTCGAACGTGAACGTGGTGCAGGAGCTGGTGAGCATGATCCAGACCCAGCGCGCCTACGAAATGAACTCCAAGGCGATCCAGACCTCCGACCAGATGCTGCAAAAGCTGGCCCAGCTGTAACGTCCTGCCACCCCACCTGAGCACCGAGGTTTTTTATGACACGCCCCCGCCTCCACCTGGCCCCACGCAGCACCCTGGCCCTGGCCGTGCTGCTGTGCGCGGCCTGTGCGCCCCTGCCGCAAAAAGTGGTGGTGGATTTTGCCGAGCCCAAGGCCACGCCCGTGGCCGCGGCTCCGGTAGCCGCCGTGCGCAAGCCGGCCACCGGCAGCCTGTTCAACACCAGCAGCTACCGCCCGGCTTTTGAAGACAGCCGGGCCCGTCTGCTGGGCGACATTCTCACCCTCCAGCTCGTGGAAAGCCTGGCCGCCAGCCAGGTCAGCGCCTCCACCGTGAACCGCAACACATCGTCCGACAACACCCTGAGCACGGCGCCGCTCAAGGGCCTGATCGGCGTGGACCTGCTGAACCTGAACATGGCGGCCAAGACCAATAACGATTTCTCCGGCAAGGGCGGCACGCAGTCGGCCAACACCTTTACCGGCTCCATCACCACCACGGTGATCGAGGTGCTGCCCAACGGCAACCTGGTGGTGGCCGGAGAGAAACAGATCGGCGTGAACCAGAACGTGGACGTGATGCGCTTCTCCGGCACCGTGGACCCGCGCCTCTTGCAGCCCGACAACATCATCAGCTCGACCCAGGTGGCCAATGTGCGGGTCGAGTCGCGCGGCCGTGGCGCCCAGGGCGAAGCGCAAACAGTTGGCTGGTTATCCCGCTTCTTTTTGAGCTTTAACCCGTTCTAAAGAACTCCAGAATTGTGCCGAGGGGTAAAGGGTCCAGTCGGATCCCCCCATTTACCGGTTTGGCACATGAACACCCAGATACACGCACACAAAGGCACCGGCCAGCAGCAGCTGCTCAAGGCCCTGGTGCTGTTCTGCCTCTCCCTTTTCAGCCTGCTGGCCGCCAACCCGGCCCAGGCCGCCCGCATCAAGGAAATCGCCTCCATTGAAGGCGTGCGCTCCAACCAGCTGACCGGCTTCGGCCTGATCGTGGGCCTGGACGGCACGGGCGACCAGACCACCCAGATGCCCTACACCACGCAGGGCCTGTCCAACTACATGCGCCAGCTTGGCATGACACTGCCGGTGGCCCAGCTCAGCCAGTTGCAGATGAAAAATGTGGCGGCCGTGCTGGTCACCGCGCAACTGCCCGCCTTTGCACGCCCGGGCCAGACGCTGGACATCAATGTCTCCTCGGTGGGCAATGCCAAGTCGCTCAAGGGCGGCACGCTGATTGCCACACCGCTCAAGGGTGCGGACGGCGAGGTCTATGCCATGGCCCAGGGCAATCTGATCGTGGCCGGTGCCGGCGCCTCGGCCGGCGGCAGCAAGGTCACCGTGAACCACCTGAGTGTTGGCCGCATTCCCGACGGCGCCCAGGTGGAGCGCTCGGTGCCCACCGCCCTGCTGGAAGGCAACAGCATCAGCCTGAGCCTGAACGCCTCCGATTTCCAGACCGCCCGCAAGGTGGCCGCCGCCGTCAACCAGCGCTTTGGTGCCGGCATGGCCACGGCGCTGGACGGCCGCACGGTGCAGGTGCAGGCACCGGCCGGCGCCAACGATCGCATCAGCTTTATTGCCGAGATGGAAGAGATACCGGTGGAAGCATCGATCCAGTCGGCCCGCGTCATCATCAACGCCCGCACCGGCTCCATCGTGCTCAACCAGGCGGTCAGCCTGGGGGCCTGCGCGATTGCCCACGGCAACCTGTCGATCAGCATCTCCAGCACGCCTTCCGTGAGCCAACCCAATGCACTGTCGGGCGGCCAGACGGTGGTAACCGAAAAAGCCAATATCGACATCAAGGCCGAGCCCGGCAAGCTGATCCAGATACCGGCCTCGGCGCAGCTGGCCGATGTGGTCAAGGCCCTCAACTCGCTGGGCGCCACACCGCAAGACCTGCTGGCCATTCTGCAGGCCATCAAATCGGCCGGCGCCCTGAATGCGGAGCTGGAGGTGATATGAGCTACGGTTCCCTCAACGGCACGTCCTCGTTCAACCAGGGTCTGGCGGCAGACGCCCAATCGCTGGGCAACCTGAAGATGGCAGCCGGCAAGCAAACGCCCGCCGCGATCCAGGAAACCGCCAAGCAGTTTGAGTCCATGTTCATGAAGGAACTGCTCAAGAGCATGCGCGACGCCAATGCCGCCATGAAGTCGGGCGAGATGGACAACGCCGGCAGCGAGCTCGGCACCGATCTGCTGGACCAGCAGTTTGCGGTGCAGATGTCGGGCCAGCCCGGTGGCCTGTCGCAGATGATTGCTGCCCAGCTCAGCCGCAGCATGGGCATCGCGCCGGATGCGGCGGGCACCGCAGCCGCCCCCAAGGCCACGCTGCCGCTGGACCCAGCCCGCAATGTGGGCCACGGCAGCAGGAGCAGCAAGGCCCCCACGGCCGGCCAGGTGGAGTTTGTCAACAAGCTGTCGGACGCCGCCGCCAAGGCCGAGCAGGCCAGCGGCATTCCGGCCGGCTACATGATCGGCCAGGCCGGGCACGAGACGGCCTGGGGCCAGCACGAAATCAAGAACAAGGGCGGCACGCCCTCCTTCAATGTGTTTGGCATCAAGGCGACACCCGGCTGGACCGGCAAGGTGGCCGAAGTCACCACCACCGAATACCGCAATGGCGTGGCCGAGAAGACGGTGGCCAAGTTCCGCTCGTATGGCTCCTACGAAGAGGCCTTCAAGGACTACGCCAAACTGGTCGGCGACAGCCCGCGCTATGCCCAGGCCAAGCTGCAGACCAGCAGCCCGCAGGCCTTTGCCAGCGGACTGCAAAAAGCCGGCTACGCCACCGACCCCGAATACGCCGCCAAGCTGAGCCGGGCCATCAACACCACGCTGCAGATGCGCCGCGTACAGGTCTAGGGGCGCTGGGTCATGGGCATTCTCAACATCGGCACGCAGGCACTCAATGCCAACATGGTGGCCCTGCAGACCATTGGCAACAACATTGCCAATGTCAACACCGCGGGCTACTCACGCCAGAACGTGATCCAGACCACGGTGGCCGGCCAGTACACCGGCGCCGGCTATATCGGCAAGGGCGTCGAGATCCAGACCATCCAGCGCAACTACGACCAGTTTTTGACGCGCCAGTCCACCCTGGCCACCGCCACGCAGGCCGCTGACCAGACCCGCTCAGACTATCTGGCGCAGCTCAGCACCATCTTCCAGGGCGGCAGCAACGGCATCGGCCAGTCCATCAATGACATGCTGAATTCGTTCTCGGACGTGGCCAGCACGCCCACTGACCTGACCGCCCGCACCGTGGCCCTGACCCGCATTGACGAAACCACGCGCCGCATGCGCGCGGCCTCGCAAAGCCTGGACGACCTGCAAACCGGCATCCAGCAGGCACTGGCCGAGAAGATCAACGCGGTCAACACCCTGGCGCAAAACATCGCGGACGTGAACGGCCAGATTGCCCGCGCCCAGGGCGGCGGCCAGCCGGCCAATGACCTGCTGGACAAACGCGACCAGTTGATCAAGAGCCTGAACCAGTATGTGCAGACCACCTCGATTCCAGCCGACGACGGCACGGTCGGCGTCTATATCGGCGGCAGCCAGTCGCTGGTGCTGGGTTCAACCGCCGCCTCGCTCTCGCTGGCCAAGAATGATTTTGGTGACCCGAACCAGAGCAAGGTGGTCATCAAGCGCGACGGCATCAGCGTGACCATGGACGAAAACGCCCTGGCCGGTGGCGAGATCTCGGGCCTGCTGCGCTTTCAGAACAACGACCTGGTGGAGGGCCGCAACCTGCTGGGGCGCCTGACCACCAGCATCACCAGCACCATGAACACCCAGCACCAGCTGGGCCTGGACCTGAACAACCAGCCCGGCGGGCCGCTGTTTTCCACGGTCAACGTCAACACCATCCTGGTGCCCCAGGGCACGGCCACACCCAACTCCGGCAGCGTCACCCTGGGCACGGACCCGACTACCAACCTGACGGTATCCATCAGCAAGGCCAGTGACATGGTGGCGTCCGACTACCAGGTGAATGTGATCGGGCCCCAGAAGGTTTCCATCACCCGCCTCTCGGATGGCGCCAACGTGCCCATTGATCCGGCCAACCCGGGCACCACCCACTTCTTCGATCCGACCGACCTGACCACGCCCATCACCTTTGACGGCCTGACGCTGACCAACCTGAACGGCGCCGCAGCCGGCGACCGCTTCTACCTCAAGCCCTTCAGCAGTGCGGCCAGCAACATCCAGCGCGAATTTTCGACGCCCTCCGCGCTGGCCGTGGCCAGCCCCATCGTGGGCCAGATGGGCAGCAACAACAGCGGCAGCCTGCAGCTGAGTTCGCTCAAGGCCGGGGTCAACCCGCCGGTGAATGTGCCGGTGACCATCACGTTTATTTCATCCAGCCAGTACACGCGCAGTGATGACCTGAACAGCCCGCCCCTTGCCGTCAACTACACCTCGGGCGAGCCGATTTACGGCACCGGCTCACCGGCCGCCTGGACCCTGGTGATGCAGGGCGCACCCAAGGCCAACGACACGTTTCAGGTGCAGAACATCCAGAACACCAGCCTGGACCCCAAGCTCAACGGCGGCAATGCCACCAACATGATGGACCTGCGCGACCAGCCCATGTTTGACGGCGCCAACCTGACCGACGGCTATGCCAGCCTGATTTCACAGGTCGGCATACGGGCCCAGAGTGCCAATTACTCCGCCACCGTCTCCACGAATATTGCTGTCAATGCCGAAAAAAGCCGCGCCGGCGTGGCTGGCGTCAACCTGGATGAAGAGGCCGCCAAGCTGCTGCAATACCAGCAGGCGTACCAGGCCTCGGCCAAGATGATCCAGATTGCGCAAAGCATTTTTGACACCCTGATCCAGACACTGGCCCGTTAGGGCTGAACCCGGAGCCACACCATGTCTGTCACCTCATTCTCCCGACTGGGCACCGCCAACGCCTACGACAACACCGTGGCCAATCTGCAGACGCGCCAGAACAACCTGTCCAATCTGCAGGAAAGCCTGTCCTCCGGCAAGAAGATCAACACGCCTTCGGACGACCCGACCGGCGCGGCGCAGGCCGAGCGCGCCCTCAACCGGCTGGCCCGCATTGCCACCGACCAGCGTGCGCTGGAGGTGCAGCGCAATGCCATCTCCACCGCGGAAAGCACCCTGGGCGACATCACCGACTCCCTGCAACAGGTGCGCGATCTGGTGGTCAGTGCAGGCAACGGCAGTTTCAGCGCCGCCGAACGCAGCACCGTGGCCAACCAGATCAGCGGTCTGCGTCAGCACATCCTGAGCCTGGCCAACACCCAGGACAGCAACGGCCAACCGCTGTTCGCAGCCCTGGGCAGCGCCCTCAAGCCCTTTGCCGGCCCTGCCAGCGGCAGCCCGGACTACACCTTTCAGGGCCTGGCCGGCACCTCCGCTGGCGGCACCTATGCCATCCCCTCGGCGCTGGATGGCGACAGTGCCTTCATGCTGCAGGCCGCACGCGATGCGGTCTACAACGTCAAGGTGACCAGCGCCTCCGGCAACCTCACCACCGACAACGTGGTCAAGAGCGGTGTGGGCACGATTAGCGGCGACAGCTACTCCATCACCATCGACAACTTCAGCGCCGGCGCGGTGGACTACACCGTCACCGACACCACCACCTCGGTCAGCACCAGCGTGACCGGCGTGCCCTGGACGCAGGCCAATGGCTTTGCCGTCAACACCCCCGGCATGCCGGGCCTGAGCCTGAACGTCACCGGCACCCCCACCGCCGGCGACACGCTCACTGTCAAACCCAACGCCAGCGTGTTTTCCACCATCGACCAGGCGGTAACCGACATTGGCGGTGCACTCAGCAAAAACGACGCCAACCAGGCCGTTACCCAGGCCCTGCACAACATCGACGTCAGCATGGCCAACATCTCGGCCGTGCGCGGCCAGGCCGGCGACCTGCTCAACCGCGCCGACAGCATCACCAGCGGCAACGACAAGCGCACCATCGAGCAAAAGGCCAACCAGTCGCGCGCCGAAGACGTGGACATGATCCAGGCCGTGTCCGACTTCCAGAAGCAGCAGACCGGCTACCAGGCCGCGCTGCAGTCGTACGCGCAGATCCAGAAACTGTCGCTGTTCAACTTCATCAGCTAAGACGCAGC
>CANBTQ010000005.1 GCA_947372425.1 Comamonadaceae bacterium
ACCCATGGTGATGCACGGCGTGTCGCTCAATATTGGCGGCACCGATCCGCTGAACATGGACTACCTGCGCGACCTGAAAGAACTGGCGCACCGCGTGCAGCCCGGCTGGGTGTCAGACCACCTGTGCTGGACGGGCATCAACGGCCTCAACATGCACGACCTGTTGCCCGTGCCTTACACCGAGGCCACGCTGCGCCACGTGTGTGACCGCATCCAGCGTGTGCAAGATTTTATGGGGCGGCGCTTGGTCATAGAGAACCCGTCCAGTTATGTGGCATTCGCTGCTGATGAAATGCCCGAGTGGGAATTCATCGCCGATATGCTGCGCCGTGCCGATTGCGAGCTGCTGCTGGACGTCAACAACGTCTATGTCAGCAGCGTCAACCACGGCTTCGACCCGCAGCAGTACCTGGCCGCCATCCCGGCGGCGCGTGTGCGCCAGATTCACCTGGCCGGGCATGAGACCCACGACGGCTACCTGATTGACACCCACGACCACCCGGTCTACGCGGCCGTGTGGCAGCTCTATGGCGACACCCTGCAGCACTGCGGCGCGGTGCCCACCATGATCGAGCGCGACGACAACATTCCCCCCTGCACGTGCTGCTCGATGAGCTGGACCAGGCCCGCGCGGTGCATGCCCGCGTGCTGGCGCCCGCCCCTGCACACGCCACCGACGAGTGCACCGCATGATGCAGCTGCACAGCTTGCAGAGCCAGTTTCAGGAGGCCCTGCTGACCGACCAGCCGGCGGAGCCGACACTGCTCAGCACACACGGCGTGGCACAGTTTGGCGTGTACCGCACCGCCTACCGGGCCCGCCTGCGCGCAGCGCTGCGCGACAACTTTGAAACCCTGGCGCGAGTCATGGGTGACGACGCGTTTGACGCGCTGGCCCATGCCTACATTGCGCACCACCCATCACAGCACTATTCGCTGCGCTGGTTTGGCCACCGGCTGTGCGACTTCATGGCCGCCCATGCGGCGCTGGTGGATCACCCCGCGATGCTGGATCTGGCGCGCATGGAGTGGGCTTTGCGCCAGGCCTTTGACGCCGCAGCCGCTGTGCCACTGCACGCCGAAGCGCTGGCGGCCGTGCCGGCGGTCGACTGGGCCGCTTTGCAACTGCGCCTGCAGCCCTCGGTGCAATTGCTGGCGATGCAGTGGGCCGTGGGCCCCATCTGGCACGCACTGCAATCGGGGCAGCAGGACGACCTGGCACCACCCGAGGCCCTGGCGCACCACCTGCTGGTCTGGCGACTGGGCATGAACACGCAGTGGAAATCGCTGTCACCCACCGAGGCCGGCTTTGTGCAAGGCCTGCTGGCACAGCACCGCTTCGGCCAACTGTGTGAGTCGCTTGCGCAAGGCGTGGGCGAGGAACATGCTGCGGCCACGGCGGTCGCCCTGTTGGGCGACCTGCTGCAGGCGGGTGCACTGTGTGCGCTGTCTGACCCACCTCTTGCAACTTCAACATCCTGACCTATGCACCACGCCTTCACCCCCCTGTTCGACCGGGCGCTGCCCTTGCTCAAGGCCGGCCAACGCGGCCTCAACGCTTTGCAGGCGCCCGCCGCCCTGGCTGCGCGCCTGTTTGTGGGCGCGGCCTTTTTCCGCTCCGGCCTGACCAAGATCGCCGATTGGGACACCACCCTGGCCCTGTTTGCCGACGAGTACCACGTGCCCTTGCTGCCCACCGGTGTGGCGGCCGTGGCCGGCACCTTTGGTGAGCTGTTCTTTCCGGTGCTGTTGGTGCTGGGGCTGTTCGGGCGCTTCTCGGCTCTGAGCCTGTCATTCGTCAACATCGTGGCGGTGCTGAGCCTGGCCGAGATTGCACCGGCCGCGCTGCAGCAGCACCAGTTCTGGGGCAGCCTGTTGCTGGCCGTTGTGTTGTGGGGCCCCGGCCCATGGTCGCTTGACGGCTGGTGGTGGCCCAAGGCCGCGCGCCGGGATTAGCCCAGCGCCTTTTCCATGCCCGGCGCTTGGCGGCAGCTGCGCTGGATTTAGCGCGCGAACTTCTTCGGCAACATGGACAGCAGCACACCGTCCTTCAACGCCACATGGTGGTAGATGGCGGCCACTGCATGCAGGCCGGCCAGCCAGATCAGCACATCACCCAGCAGGCCGTGCAGTTTGCCCCAGTCGGCCAGCTTGGCGATGGGCGAGTTGGCGATCAGCGGCATCTGGTCCAGGCGCAGACCGCCCAGCAGGGTCAGTGGATGGCCTTCACTGCCCAGGGCCAGCAGCGCGCTGACGGGCAGCAGCAGCAACAGGGCCCACAAGGCCAGGTGCATCAGCTTGGACAGCGCCAGCATCCAGCCGGCATCTTCAAATTGCGGCGCTGCCGGGCGCAAGGCCACCCAGACCAGACGCAGCAGTGTCAGCACAAACACCAGCACCCCCAGGGTCTCGTGCCAGACGATGTCACTGCGGGTGGCAGGGTCCAGGCCCTGGTGCATGAGGCGGCCGAAGTGTTCGGGGCCGAGGACAAAAGCGATGATCACGGCAAGGGCCGTAACCCAGTGAAAAGCCCGGCTCAGGGCGTCGTAGCGGGAGGCAGAAACTTGGTTCATAAAAAGCGGTTGATTCAATGTGCCGCCAGTATGCCGCCGCATTGTTAAGGCGGTATGAAGGCTACCGGCCGTGCGGTCGTCAGGAGTAGGAGCTGGGTTCGGGGTACTCGCCATCGAGCAGGTAGCGGCCGATGTCGCGGTACTTGTAGTCCACCGGATCGTGCAGCGTGTGCACGCGGGCGTTGCGCCAGAAGCGGTCCAGGCCCAGCTTTTGCGAGGTGGCGCGCGCGCCGGTCAGTTCAAACATTTGCGCGCTCACTTCGATGGCGGCGCGGTGCGCCAGCACCTTGGCTTCGTTCACGGCAATGGCCACGTCGCCGCGCTGCTGCGCGGTCAGGGACGGGCCCTGCTCCAGGGCCCGGTCCAGCTGTTGCGCCGCGTCATCGGCCAGCAGCACGGCCGGGCGCAGCAGCAGCCAGAGTTCGGCAAACCGGTGCTGCACATACGGGTCCTGGGTGGCGCTGGCTGCAGTGGAAAAAACCGAGGGGCGTGTGTGCTGCCGCAGCTGGGTGCGCGCTTCTTCAAACGCACCCTGGGCAATGCCCGCATACAGATTGGTCAGCACCAGTTGCGCCACCTGCGTACGCAGCGTGCGCAAGGGGGTGGCCACGTTGCCGGGGTAGGTCAGCACCTCGTCATGGCTGACCTGCACCTGCTCAAAGCGCACCGTGCCGCTGTCGGTCTGGCGCTGGCCGAAGGCATCCCAGTCGGCCACCACCGTGACACCGGCGCGCTGGGTCGGCAGCGCAACCACCACCATGCTCTGGCTGGCCTCGTGCCAGCCGGAGGCCACCAGGCGGTCCGAGCCGACCGAGCCCGAGCAATAGCTTTTGTCGCCGTGCAGCACAAATCCGGCGGGCGTCTCGGTGGCCAGCGTGCGCTTGTCCAGGGGGTTGAGGGCATTGCCCCAGAACAGGTTGCCGGCCGTGGTCTCCTGCAGCAGGCGCGCGGCCTGCGCGGCCGTGCCGAACAGGCGGATGCTGGCAATCTGCAAATGGTGAAAGGCAAACACATGTGCCAGGGCACTGTCCACCTGGGCCAGCCGGCGCACCACCTGAAACACCGTGGTCCAGGGCAGGCCCAGCCCGCCCCACGCGCGGGGCGTGCCCAGATGCAGCAGGCCGCTGGCGCGTATGGCTGCGCGCTCGGCGGCCGCATGGCCGCCCTGCTGGTCGCGCTGCACGGCCGTGGCCGCCAGTTGGGCAACCAGCTGGTCGACGGCGGAAGCAATATCGCTGTCGTGCACGGCGCTTTGCGCTGCCGGGGTATCCAGTGCGGTCATGGTGCAAGCCTGAAGTGAGAAGGTAGTGCATCATAGAAAGAGATTCGCACGGGGATACGCCCAGGCCGTGGCCGGACCGCAGCGGCGTGCAAAACCCGCGTGCTATTCTGGCCGCTCCCCATCCGTCCGGTGATCTCGCATGTTCCAAGCACTCAGTTCCGATGCCGTCACCCACGGCATTCAGTTGGCCGTGGCGCCGGTCTTTTTCCTGACCGCAGTGGCCGGCATGATTGGTGCCGTGGCCGGGCGCCTGGGGCGCATCATTGACCGCGCCCGTCTGGTCGAAGAGCGGGCGCACAGCACCGCCGATGCGGCCCTGCTGGCACGGGCCCACACCGAGCTGTCGGAGCTGCGCATGCGCGGGCGCCTGGCCAATGGCTGCATTGCGCTGCTGACGCTGTGCGCGTTTCTGATCGGGCTGACCATCATCGTGCTGTTTCTGGGCGAGACCACGATGCTGGAGTCGAGCCGCCTGGCGGTGTTCGGCTTTCTCAGCGGGGTGGTGAGCTTTCTGCTGGCGCTGACCTGCTTCCTGGTGGAAACCGTCATCGCCACACGCCTGCTGCACTTCCACCTGCCGCCGCAAACCTAGGCCCCCGCAGGGCCTGGCCGTTTACTTGGCCGTGATGGTGACCGGCACCAGCGCCTGCGCGCTCAGGCCGGCCGAATCGACCACCACCACCTTCAGGCTGTAGCTGCCCGTCACCGGGCTGGCCCACTGCGCCGTGAGGTTGGTGCCGCTGACCAGGAAGCCCATGCCCAGCGGCACACCCGAGATGGACACCGACAGCGAGGTCGCCGTCGCGTCGGCAATGGCGATGCTGCCGCTCAGCGGCTTGCCGGCCACGCCGGTCATGGCCGCAGCGGTGATCACCGGGCCGGCCACTGCAATCTTCACGGCGTACACGCCTTGGCCGCTCAGGCCGGTCTTGCTGTCTTTGGCCATCACCGTCACATTGAAGTTGCCCAGCACTGGCACAGGCCAACTCACCAGGCCGCTGCTGTTGATGGCCATGCCGGCCGGCGCACCGCTTAGGGTGTAGGTCACCGGGTTGGGCGCCGTGACACTGGTCTGGAACGACAGGGCCACACCGGGCTTGCCGGCAATGCTGGCCGCACCCACCACCGGCGGCAGCGGGGCCGAGATGGCGAGGCTGATCACGCCCTGGCCGCTCAGGCCGGTCTTGCTGTCCTTGGCGATCACCGTCACGTTGTAGCTACCGGCCACCGGGCTGGCCCAGCTGAGCACGCCGGCACTGCTGATGGCCAGGCCGGCGGGCGCGCCGCTCAGGCTGTAACTCACCGGATTGGCGGCCTTGACCGTGGTGCTGAAGGTCAGCGCCGTGCCCGCAGTGCCGCTGACGGCGGCCGCGCTCACCACCGGTGCCGCCTGCTGGGCAATGGTGATGCTGTAGCTGCCCTGGCCGCTGAGTGCAGTCTTGCTGTCCTTGGCAATCACCGTCACGCTGTAGCTGCCCAGCACCGGCGTGGGCCAGCTCACCACACCGGTGGCACTGACCACCATGCCGGCGGGCGCGCCGCTCAGGCTGTAGGTGACGGGATTGGGCGCAGACACCGAGACGGTAAAGGTCAGCGCCGTGCCCACGGTGCCGCTGATGGCGGCCGGCGTGACCACCGGTGCGGCCACCGCGCCGGCGCCGCTCAGGGCATTCAACAGGCTGGTCACATTGGGTGTGCCCAGGCCGGTCAGGGGGTCGTAACCCACCTTGGCCGTGCACAGCGCGCAGCTGCCGTCGCTGCCCTGGGTGATGTCGGCAAACACGCTGGCGTAGGTGCCGGGCACGGTGGCAATCTGGCCATACAGCAGGGCATGCGGCGCACCCAGTGCCGGCTTGCCGGCCAGTGCGCGCGATGCGTTGGCAATGGCCAGCAGGCCGGCCCATTGCGGTGTGGACAGGCTGGTGCCGCCCACGCTAAGCCAGTTCACCGTGCTGCTGCCGGGGGTTTGCACCGCCACATACTGGCCGGAGGCGGGGTCGGCGTTAAATGCCACATCGGCCACAGCGCGGTGCGGGACCGAGCCCAGGCCCGGTACGGCATTGGTCTGGTAGGCCGGTGTGGGGGTGTAGGCGCTGATGCCGCCACCGGTGCCGGACCAGCTGACCTCGCTGCGGCTGCCACTGCCGGAATAGCTCAGTGTGGTGCCGCCCACGGCCACCACATTGGGCGAGACCGAGGGCCAGGACACGGCCGCACCCGAATCGCCGGTGGCGGCTAGGTAGCTCATGCCGGGGGCGGCAAAGGCCGCGTCCACCGACGCCGTCCAGTTGCCTTCGCTGGCGCCAAAGCTCATGGAGACAATGCCCGGGCCCATGGCGTTGGCCAGTTTGACGGCGCCCAGCAGGCTGTTGAGCGAGGCGTCTGCGGCCTCGATCAGCACGATGCGGGCCAGCGGCGCGGTGGCATGGGCCCATTGCACATCCAGCGTGATCTCGGTGGCCCAGCCGGCGTCATAGGCCGGGACGCTGGCCGACAGGCCGCCGGCAGCGGTGTTGTAGACCACCGAAAACTCGCAACCGCTCAGCGACGCCGCCGGCAGCGGCAGGCTGGAGGTGAGGCCAATGGCCTTGGTGCTGCACAGCGGCAGGCCGAACTTCTGGTTGAAGGCGGCCAGCTCGGCGGCGGCATTGGGGTCGTGCTGCGCATCGACGATGTAAATGGTCTGGCCGGCGCCCAGCTGGGCGGCCTGGGCCGCGGTCAGCAGGGTGCCGGCCGGTGGCAGTGCCGGCAGGCCGTAGGCAGCGCGGATTTGTGCCGGTGCATAGGTTGCCACGGCGGTGCTGGCAGCCAGCGGTGTGGCCGCGCCGTCTGCCGCCATCTGTGCCGCGCGCAGACCGCGCAGGCGGCGCGGCTGCTGCATGTCCTGCACCGTCAGGCGACGGGTGGACAGATCGCCCAGCTCCACGCTGAGCCGGTGCTGGTGTGGCGCACGGCCTGCCGAGGCATCGGGGTTGACGGCATCGGTGTCATCGGGTGCGGCCAGCAAGCCGGGTGCGGCATGGAAAAAGGGCTGGGCCATCTGCTGCGCCGCTGCCTCGGGCAGGGTGGCCAGGTTCATGGACAGGGTGGTGGTGCCGGTGGCCAGCGGGGCCGCCGGAGCCGACGCCACGCCATCGGAATGGCCGCCGCCGCAGGCCGACAACAGGGCGCTGGAAACCAGCAAGGCGCCGCACAGGCGTGGTGAACACAACAGACCGGGGAAATTTTTCATGGCAGGCACGCTCCAAAAAGGGCGAGGGCCACGCGGATCAATGGGTCGCTGGAATCGCGCCGGCCGTGAAGACCGTAAGCCCATTGGCAACCCCGCTGCCATGTCGCTTGCGCGCTTTAGGCCGGAGGCTTTGCGTCACCGCTTTTCAACGGCTTTGCCCTCAGATTCCGCAACCGGCGGAACCGGGCCTGAGTATAGGCAAGCCGGCCCGGTCTGTAAAGCCACGCGCGCGCGGCAACAGAAAGCTGCAATGGGGTACATGTACAGCCCACTGAATGGTATTCTCCCGCAACTGATTTCTGCAGGAGGATGGATGCAAGCATTGACCGGCGTGGCCAGCGCAAGCTTGCCCCCTACCTGCGGGTTTGCCCCGCCATGGTAAGGCGCGCATGAGCACACCCACGCTGGACCGGGTACTGGACGCCGTGCTGCGGGTCGAGTCCAACTTCGATGTACGCTTCATCTCCGAGCCCGGCCAGCGCTGGTTCACCAAGCCGCTGGGTGGCGCGTTGCCGCAGAATTTTCTGGCCATCCTGCACCCGGACGACGTGCCCGCGTTCCGGCAGGCGCTGGTGGCGGCGCACGATGGCTTCAGCTGCGACCTGCGCCTGCTGCGCGGCGGCACCGAATGCTGGATCAATCTGCGCAGCTACTCCCTGCCGGCCGCCCAGCAGTATGTTTTGTGCATCGTCGACATCTCCATGTGGAAGACCGAGGACTCGGCACTGCGCCATGCCGCCTTGCACGACGAGCTGACCGGCCTGCCCAACCGCGCCTTTCTGAAGAAGACGGTGGAGCAGTACATTGCCGAGGGCAAGGCGCCGTTTTCGGTGGCGCTGCTGGACCTGGACGGCTTCAAGAAAGTCAACGACACCTACGGCCACGCCATGGGTGACGCGGTGCTGGTGGAAACCACCAAGCGCCTGAGCAAGCTGATCGGACCGGGCGACCTGATGGCGCGCCTGGGTGGCGATGAGTTTGTGCTGCTGTACGACGGCAAGAACGCACAGGGCGCACAGCAGGCGCTCAAGAACGTGCTGCTGGCCGTGGCGCGGCCCTACGAGACGGCACCGCACAACGCCTACCTGGGCGTGAGCATCGGCGTGGCGGAGTACCCGCTGCACGGCGACGACTACTCGCTGCTGCTGAAGAACGCCGACACCGCGATGTACTACTCCAAGAACGCGGGCAAGAACCGGGTGACGGTGTTTGCGCTGACCGATGTGAATGTCGACTTCTCCATCAAGGCGGCCATCCACAACGGCATCCAGGAGGGTGAGTTCTTCATGGAGTACCAGCCCCAGTACGACATGCAGCGCACGATCATCGGCGCCGAGGCCCTGATGCGCTGGACCAACCGCGACCTCGGACGGGTCGGCCCCGACCAGTTCATCCCGATCGTGGAAGACGCCGGCCTGATGCCCTTTCTGGGCAAGTGGGCGTTGCGCTATTCCTGCCACCAGCTCAAGAAGTTCCATGCGCTGGCGCCGGATTTTGTGCTGTCGGTGAATGTGTCGCCGGTGCAGTTCGGCAGCGACCACTTTGATGACCAGGTGCTGGAGGTGATTGCCGAGACCGGCGTAGACCCCTCGCGGCTGATCCTGGAGATCACCGAATCCACCTTGATGGGCAGCCAGGAAAAAACCGAGCGCGCCCTGGCCCGTTTGCGCGAACAGGGCATCCGCTTTTCGATTGACGATTTCGGCACCGGCTTCTCCAGCCTGTCCTACCTGACCCGGCTGCCGGTCTCCAGCATCAAGATCGACAAGGCCTTTGTGGCCGCCATGGGCGAGGAGACGCCGGACCACACGCCGGACAAAAAACTGGTGAAGGCCATGATCAACCTGGCGCACAGCATTGACCTCAAGGTGGTGGCCGAAGGCGTGGAGACCGAGAGCCAGTTCGCCTTTTTGCAGGCCGCCGGCTGCAACCTGATACAGGGCTATCTGCTGGGCCGGCCCATGTCGGCAGCCGACCTGACACACCGCTTGCCCGCACCGAAAGAAGACGCCGCATGAGTACCCCGATTCTGGACAAGCTGCTGCACGCCATGCAGGGCGCCAAGGGCGTTGCGGCCAGCGAACGCTCGGTGGCTTCGGTGCTGGGTGCACTCGACAGCAGCGAACAGGGCAAGCACGCCGTGGTGCGCCACATCATTGAAGATTTTGCGCTGACGCAAAAGGTGCTCAAGCTGGCCAACTCCTCCATGTATGCGCCGTTCGGCAGTGGCTCGGCCTCAGTCAGCTCGGCGCTGGAGGTGCTGGGCTCGGAGGCTGTACTGCACCTGGTGCTGGGTGCCGATCTGGTGTCGGAGGAGGAACTGCAGAAGGACGACAACCTGTCACGCACCCTGCTGGCCTCGGAGCTGGCGCGCAATGCCTGCGCAGAGCGTGCCGAGGATGCGTCGATTGCCGCCCTGATGGTGGAGATCGGCCGCCTGATGACCGGCAAATACCTGCCCGCCGAGACCGCGGCCATTGCCGCACTGGTGGCCAAGGGACAGGAGCCGCAGGACGCCGCCATTGCAGTGCTGGGCGAGTCTTACCAGGAACTGGGCGTGGAACTGGCGGCCCGCTGGAACCTGCCCGACACCATACGCGCCACCATCGATGGCACGGGCGACCCGCTGCTGGTGGGCATTGCCCGCTTCGCCAGCGCCGCCTCGGGCCTGATCCATGAGGGCCGGGGCGAAACCGTCGCCACCCTGTTGCAGCAACTGGATCTGCCCGGCGTCGACAAGACCCGGCTCGGCACCCTGATGCGCCACAAGGTGGACGAGGCCCAGACCCGCCAGCGCGCCGCACAGCCACCCTCGGCCACCGATGGCTTGCAGGAACTGCTGCGCGCACTGCAGGCCGACAAGAAGCCTTCGCTGGAGGCCCTGGCCAACGCCATGCTGCCGGTGCTGGCCAGTTGCCTGGAGACCGCGCACTGCCTGCTGTTCATGCTCACGCGCTCAGGCGAGCAGCGCGTGCGCAACGGCTGCGGCAAGGGCATAGACGAACTCAAGAGCCGGCTCAAGATTGCGGCCGAATTCTCGCCCACGGCCTTTCACGCCGCCATCAAGAACAACATCGATGTGTCGATTGCCGACGTGTCCAAACTCAAGGACGCCTCGCTGCCCGAGGGCTACCGCGTGCTGCTGCCCCACGTCACCAAATTCATCATCCTGCCGGTGGCCACCGGGCGCGTGGCCGGCCTGCTGTATTGCGACTGGGACACCGGCCGCACACTCAAGCAGACAGAGCTGGAAGCGCTGAAACAACTGCGCGATCTGCTGCCGCCCTACTTCCCGCAATAGGGCACTTCGGTAGCCGCAAATTTCGCCAGACCTTGGCTTACCCGCGTTGCCAAGCGACACGGCACGGGGTATAAAGTTTTGGTCCGTTGTTCAACTCCAATAAAGCCCGTCGAAGGAACTCCCATGAAATCCATTGCTACCGCATCCACCCTGGTGCTGGCCCTTGCTGCCGTATTCCTCCCCGCGCTGGCGGCCGCCGAGACCAAGGCCACCGCCGCCGAGGCCACGACCATGGTGAAGAAGGGCGTTGCCGCCATCAAGGCCGGCGGCAAGGACCATGACAAGCTCTTTACCGAAATCACCGCCAAAGACGGCAAGTGGGCCGACCGCGACTTGTACCTGGTGGTCTACAGCATGGACGGCACGGTCAAGGCCCATGGCGCCAATGCCAAGCTGGTGGGCAACAACCTGATGGACATGCTCGACATCGACGGCAAGCCCTACATCAAGGAACGCATAGACCTGGCCAAGTCCAAGGGTTCGTTCTGGCAGGACTACAAATTCACCAACCCCACCAGCAAAAAGATCGAACCCAAAAGCATGTACTGCGAGAAGGTCGATGAACTCGTAGCCTGCGCCGGCATCTACAAATGAAGCTCGGCTACAAACTGCTGGCCGCCCCTCTGTTGACGGCGGTCGTGGTGATTGCTGCCGGTCAGATAAACGGCTACCTGCAAAACGTGCAGGCGGAGAAGGGGCTGGCCTCCTCCCAGGTCAGCCTGGACCTGTTCAAGACCATGGCTTCGGCGCAGCAGCAAATGGCCGAGGTGCATGCCGGCGTGTACCGCACGGTGGCCCTGATCGAGTCGCTGGACGAGGCCAAGATCAAATCCGTGCGCGCCGACTTTGCCACCCAGCTGGCCGGTGTGCAGCGGGTGGTAGGCGCACTGGCCAGTGACAGCGCCCTGGACGCCAAGGTGCAGGCCGACATCCAGGCGGCGGCACTGCTGGTGGGCAGCTATGCCAAGCAGGCCGATGCGGCGATCAATTTTTCGCAGATGGATGCCAACACCGGCATCGGTGCCATGCAGCGCGCCGAGGTCACCTTCAAGCAACTGATCAAGGCCGCAGGCAGCATCACGGAAGCCATCGAAACCAGCTCGCACGAAACCATTGCGCAGTCGCGTGACAGCGGGCGCCGTATCAGCTGGACCCTGGCGCTGGTGTCGCTGCTGGTGGGTGGCGGTGCGGTGCTGGTGGCCTGGCGCATGCAGCGCCGTATCGTGACGGAGCTGGCCCATGCCGCCCATGTCGCCGACGAGGTGGCCAATGGCAACCTGGCGGTGGATGCCGCCACGCAGCGTGACGACGAAGTGGGCGATCTGCTGCGCGCCATGGGCGCCATGGCGCACCAGCTCAACCAGTCAATTGCCACGGTGCGCGAGTCGTCCGAATCGATACGCCTGGCCAGCGCCGAAATCGCCACCGGCAACCAGGACCTGAGCCTGCGCACCGAGCAGACCGCCACCAACCTGCAGCGCGCCTCCGGCTCCACCGAGCAGCTCAACCACACGGTGCGCCAGTCGGCCGAGTCCGCACACCAGGCCTTTGCACTGGCCGCCACCGCCTCGACGGTGGCCGCGCGCGGCGGCACGGTGGTGGGGCAGGTGGTGTCCACCATGGAAGAGATCAACGTCAGCGCGCGCAAGATCGGCGACATCATTGGCGTGATCGACGGCATCGCCTTTCAGACCAACATCCTGGCGCTCAATGCCGCCGTGGAGGCCGCACGCGCCGGCGAACAGGGGCGTGGCTTTGCCGTGGTGGCCAGCGAGGTGCGCAGCCTGGCCGGCCGCTCGGCCGAGGCTGCCCGGGAGATCAAGGCGCTCGTCGGCGTCTCGGTGGCCAAGGTGGACTCGGGCTCGCGCCTGGTGGCCAGTGCCGGCGAGACCATGCAGGAGATCGTGGCCTCGGTGCAGCGCGTGTCCGACATGATCGGCGAGATCTCCAACGCCTCCAACGCGCAGAGCGAAGGCATTGGCCAGGTCAATGTGGCGGTCACCGAACTGGACCAGATGACGCAGCAGAACGCGGCCCTGGTGGAGCAATCGGCCGCCGCGGCCGAGAGCCTGCGCGAACAGGCACAGCGCCTGGCCCAGGTGGTGTCGGCCTTCCGGCTGTCCGGCTCCGGCACCAGCCGGCTGGCCCTGCGCTAGATAACAGTTTTGTCATGCCGCGCCCACCCGCCTGCCGTACAGTGGCCGGGAAGGGAGCGCCATGAACATTTTGCTGGTGGAGGATGAGCCGAAGATTGCCGGCTTTGTGGCCGCAGGTTTGCGCGAGCAGGGCTTTGCGGTCGAGCATTGCGCCGACGGACTGGATGGCTATGCGCGCGCCAGCAGCGGCCACTATGACGCCATCGTGCTCGACATCATGCTGCCCGGGCGCGACGGCCTGTCCATCCTGCAGGGGCTGCGCCGGGCCGGTGTGGCCACCCCGGTGATATTGCTGACCGCGCGCAATGAGCTGGGCGACCGCATTACCGGCCTGTCGCTGGGCGCCGACGATTACCTGGCCAAACCCTTTTTTGTGGAAGAGCTGATTGCCCGCGTGCAGGCACTGCACCGGCGCGTATCGGGCGAGCACCACCACACCCTGACCGTGGGCGCGCTGCGGCTGGACCGTCTGGCGCGCGAGGCCACCTGGCTGGGCCAGAGCGTAGACCTGACCGGGCGCGAGTTCAACCTGATCGAATACCTGATGCGCTCGCCCGGACGGGTGCTGACGCGCACCCAGATCCTGGAGCATGTCTGGGGCTATGACTTCGACCCCAGTACCAATGTGGTGGACGTGTGCATCCAGCGCATCCGCAAGAAGATGGCCTCCATAGGCGCGGGTGAGCCGGCCGAGTCCCCCATCGAGAGCGTGCGCGGCGTCGGTTACCGCTTCCGCCAGCTGCCATGACGCGCTCCTTGCGCCTGCGTCTGGCCCTGCTCTCGGCCCTGCTGACCGGTCTGGTGCTGTTGCTGTTCGGCGCCGGCAGCTGGTGGCTGGTGCGCGAAAGCAAGATGCAAAGCATGGACAGCGAGTTGCGCGCCTTTGCCGGGCGCGAGGTCAGCCACAGCCGCGACGCCGCGGGCTGGCACCAGCAGGAGGCGCTGCTGGCCGCCAGCCTGGGCCTGCGCGATGCGCGGGACGTGGTGCTGCTGGTGCAGCAAGAGGGCGAAACCCGCTACCGCTCCGTCCGCTGGCCGCAGGCCTGGGACACACCCGGGCTGGCCTGGCCGGTGCAACCGGCGGCACCGCACCAGACCGGCAGCGGCTTTGCGCTGCTGCCGCAGGCCCAGGCCGCCGAAGCACTGGCAGCAGAGCCGGCCTGGCAACCGCGCAGCGACGCCGTGCTGCTGGCCCAGGCCGGCGCACCCGGCGCCGTTGACGGCCCCAGGCCCGGCCCGCCGGGGCCGGGCCTGCGCCCGCCGCACCGCCTGGGAGAGCGGCCCCGCCTGCGCCCGGACGGCACCGCCCCGCCATGGGCCCCGGGCCCACCCGGCGGCCCGCGGCCGCCGGCAGCAGCGGCGCCGCTGCACGACCCGGCAGACCCAACCGCCCTCGCCCCGGCGGTGCCCGCAGCAGCGCCGGCGCCACCGGTTGCAGGCCTGCCGCTGGCGCTGCCGCAAACCGCAGCCGGCACCCCGCTGCAGCCGGCAGCGCCGCCCGAGTCGGATCAACCCCCGCTGCGCCTGCCGCCAGCCGTGCAGTCACTGGCCCGCACGAGCGACGGCGAGGCCTGGCGCATGGCCCTGGCCAGCGCCTACGGTGCGCAGCTGGCGGTGGCGGTGAGTGTGCGCGCCATCGAGGCCGACATGCGCGGCATCCGCAACGGCTTTTTGCTGGCCCTGCCGCTGGCCCTGCTGCTGACCGGTG
Source organism: Comamonadaceae bacterium (assembly GCA_947372425.1). GTDB lineage: Bacteria > Pseudomonadota > Gammaproteobacteria > Burkholderiales > Burkholderiaceae_C > Allorhodoferax. The sequence goes on from CANBTQ010000005.1 coordinate 14,252, forward strand.
CGGCCAGCTGGCTGTTTGCCCGGCGCGCGCTGACACCGCTGGACAAGCTGGTGCGGGCCACGCGCCAGGTGACGGCCGGCGGCCTGGACCAGCGCATCGGGGTGGCCGGCGAAGACCGCGAGTTTGTCGAGCTGATCGAGGTGTTCAACCGCATGCTGGGCCGGCTGGAGCGCAGCTTTCAGCAGGCCCACCGCTTCAGCGCCGACGCCGCACACGAACTCAAGACCCCGCTGGCCATCGTGCAGGGGCAGCTGGAGCGTGCCATCCAGCAGGCCGACGACGGCTCGCCCCTGCAGGGCAGCCTGAGCAGCATCCTGGACGAGGTGCGCCGCCTGTCGGTGATCTCGCGCAAGCTGCTGCTGCTGTCGCAGGCCGATGCCGGCCACCTGGCGGTGCTGCGCGCGCCGGTGGACCTGTCGCGCATGCTGGAGGAGCTGCTGGAAGACACGCGCATGCTGGCACCGCAGCTGCTGATCACGGCCGAAATCCAGCCGGACCTGCTGATTCAGGCCGACGCCAGCCTGCTGCGCCAGGTGCTGCACAACCTGGTCAGCAACGCCATCAAGTACAACCTGGAGGGCGGCTGGATCCGCATCGGCACGGCGCGCTGGGCCCAGCGCGTGGAGGTGCTGGTGGCCAATGCCTCCGGCGGCATTGCGCCGGCCCACCGGGCCCGCTTGTTTGAGCGCTTCTTTCGCGGTGATGCTGCCCACAGCCGCCAGGTGGAGGGGGTAGGCCTGGGCCTGAGCGTGTCGCGCGAGATTGCCCGCGCACACGGGGGCGACCTGAGTCTGCGCAGCGAAAGCGCCGCAAGCGTGGAGTTTTCCTTGTTGCTGCCGCTCTAGCCAAGACAGAAATTGATGATGTGCATCAAGAAGAAACAGGTGCAAAATCGCCAAAATCGCGCCTTGTGCCACCAGATTCGCACGGTTTTCATGTGGTCCGGCCGATGTTTGTGCATCGCGCTGCAACGCATGGAGTGGGAAAGAAAAATCAATGTCCGATACGCAAACTGCTGCCACCGAGGACGGTAACGCCGCCCGGGTGAAGCTTGTCCCCTGCGACGAACATTACCGCGCCTTGTTTGTGCACTCGCGGGTGCCCATGCTGCTGATTGAACCCGCCGACGGCGCCATCGTGCGGGCCAACGAAGCGGCCAGTTCTTTTTACGGCTACAGCGTGGACACGCTGCAGCAGATGCAAATTCAACAGATCAACCCCATGGAGCCCGAAGCCCGTGTGCTGGCCCTGCGCGAGGCCCATTCCGGCGAACGCACGCATTTCCAGTTTGTGCACCGTCTGGCCGATGGCCGCAGTGTGCCGGTGGAGGTGCATTCCGGCCCTGTGGTGCTGGAAGGGCGCACCCTGCTGTATTCCATCATCCACGACATCAGTGACCGGGCGGATGCCCGGTCCAGTGCCGAGGCTGCGTACAAGCTGCTGGAAGATATGGCCGCGCATGTGCCGGGTGTGATCTTCCAGTTTCGCATGGCGGCCGACGGTGGCATGAGCTTTCCGTATGCCAGCCTGGGCATGGAGACCATGTTCGAGGTCAGCGCAGAGCAGGCCGCAGCCGACGCCGGCGCGGTGTTGGCCAAGGTGCATCCGGACGATCTGGCGCGTGTGATGGCATCGATACACACCTCGGCGGCCCAGCTCACGCCCTGGACCTGCGAATACCGGGTGCAGCTGGAACGCCAGGGCGAGCGCTGGCGCAGCGGCGTGTCCAGCCCGCAGCGCATGGCCGACGGCAGCACGCTGTGGCATGGCTTTGCCAGCGACATCACCGAGCACAAGGAGGCCGAGAAAACGCAGATCGCGTTCAACCGCGACTTCGGCTCCTTCCTCGACAAGACCAGCGACTTTGTCTACTTCAAGAACCGCGAGGGCCGTATCCGCTTTTGCAGCCAGTCGCTGGCCGCACTGTTCGGCTACAACGACTGGCGCGAACTGACAGGCCGGCGCGATCGGGATCTGTTTCCCGCCGAGTCCATGGAGTCCTATGTGCAGGAAGAGGCCGCGGTCTTTGCCACAGGGCTGCCGCTGCTCAACCGCATCAACAATTACCGCAGACGGGACGGCTTGCCGGCCTTCGTGCAGACCAGCCGCTGGCCGCTGTTCAACGAACAGGGCGAGGTGGAAAGCATTTTCGGCATAGGCCGCGACGTTACCGAAAGCCGCCAGGTGCAGGCTGGCATCCAGCTCGCAGCCAATGTGTTCACCCATGCGCGCGAGGGCATTGCCATCACCGACCCGCAGGGCACCATCATCGACGTCAACGACGCCTTTTGCCGCATCACCGGCTACAGCCGCGAAGAGATCATTGGCGCCAACCCGCGCATCCTCAACTCCGGCCGGCAGGACGCCGAGTTCTACAACACCATGTGGAAGGCGATTGCCGACACCGGCCACTGGTCGGGCGAGCTCTGGAACCGGCGCAAGAACGGCGAGATCTATGCCGAAATCCTCACCATCAGCGCGGTGCGCGATACCGAGCAGCAGGTGAAGAACTATGTGGCGCTGTTCACCGACATCACGCCGATGAAGGAGCACCAGGACCAGCTCGAACACATCGCCCATTTCGACATGCTCACCGGCCTGCCCAACCGGCTGCTGTTTGCCGACCGCCTGGGCCAGGCCATGCGCATGAGCGAGCGGCGCAAGCGCTCACTGAGTGTGATCTATCTGGACCTGGACGGCTTCAAGGCAGTCAATGACAAATATGGCCACGACACCGGCGACGCGCTGCTGGTGGTGCTGTCGCAACGCATGAAGCTGGCACTGCGCGAGGGTGACTCGCTGGCGCGCTTTGGCGGGGACGAGTTTGTGGCGGTGCTGGTCGATCTGGAAGACCCGCACGACTGTGTGCCGGTGCTGGAACGCCTGCTGACTGCCGCGGCCGATCCGGTGCCCCTGAACTTTAACGGCGAGCCGATTGCGCTGCGCGTATCGGCCAGCATAGGCGCCACCATCTACCCCAAGGACGGTGCCGATGCCGACCTGCTGATGCGCCATGCGGACCAGGCCATGTACCTGGCCAAGCAGGCCGGCAAGAACCGCTACCACCTGTTTGATGTGGCCCACGACACCGCCGTCAAGCAGCAGCGCGAGTGGCTGGAGCAACTACGGCACGCACTGGTCAATGGTGAGTTCGTGCTGTTTTACCAGCCCAAGGTGGACATGCAGAGCGGCCGGGTGGTAGGCGCCGAGGCACTGATACGCTGGCAGCACCCGCAGCGCGGCCTGCTGCTGCCGGGCGAGTTTTTGCCCAGCATCGAAAGCCACGAACTCAGTGTGCTTGTGGGTGAATGGGTGATTGAGGCGGCCGTGGCGCAGATGGCGGTCTGGCAACAGGCCGGCATTCTGGTGCCGGTGAGCGTCAATGTGGGTGCGCTGCAACTGCAGCAAGCTGATTTTGTGGAACGCCTGCTGGCCATCCTGGCACGTTACCCGTCGGTGGCGCACCAGCACCTGGAGCTCGAGATTCTGGAGAGCAGCGCACTCAAGGACATCACCGTGGTGGCCCAGGTGCTGCATGCCTGCAATGCCCAGGACCTGCGCATTGCGCTGGACGATTTCGGCACCGGCTACTCCTCGTTGACCTATCTGAAGCACCTGCCCGCCGGCACCCTCAAGATTGACCAGAGCTTTGTACGCGACATGGTGGCCGACCCCGAAGACATGGCCATCGTGCACGGCGTGATCGGGCTGGCCCACGCCTTTGGCCGCAAGGTGATTGCCGAGGGTGTGGAGACGGCGGAGCAAAGCGCGCTGCTGCAGTCGCTGGACTGCCACTGCATGCAGGGCTTTGGCATCGCCCGGCCGATGCCGGCCCTGCTGTTGCCCGACTGGATTACCGCATGGCAGGCCCACCCCGGCGTGCTTGCCGCTTGATGCTGCAATAATGCAGCCCATGCAATCCCTGCCATCCTGGCGCAAGGCCCACACCATCGCCCGCTTCATGCTGGTGTGGTTTGCCTTGTCCATCGGTGTGGCGATTGCCGCACCCCTGGTGCAGCCGCAGGGCATGCAGCTGGTTTGCTCGGGCAGCGGCGCCAGCAAGCTTGTCGTCGGCGATGCCGATGCGCAGGACAGCGCGGTGCTGCAGGTCTTGCATTGCCCGCTGTGCGCCGGCATAGGCGCCCCACCCCCGCTGGACATCCTGGCCTTCACCAATGCACCCCCGCTGGGCTACGCCCTGCCGGTGCAGGACCGCGCGCAGCTCGCGCCGGTTGCCACCGCGCCGCCGCCGGCGCGCGGCCCGCCCGCACAGTCCTGAGCTGCACGCCGGGCTGTGTGCCCGCGCGTGCCTGCCGGCAGCACGTCTTGCCGGTGCCGGCGCATCCATGCATTTGCCATTGCGGCGGGTATCGCACAGCGAACCGCTTGTCTTTCTGTCTTTCTTTCAACTGTCCGAGGCCACCATGAAACCCTTTCCATCCCGCCCCACCGCCATCCCTGCCCGCCTGTGGCGCAAGGCCGCAGCGGCCCTGGCCATCACCCTGCTGACGCAGGCCGCACTGGCACAAGCCGTGGTAGTGACAAACGCCTGGGCCCGTGCCACCGTGCAGGGGCAAATGGCCAGCGGCGCCTTCATGAGCCTGACGTCCGCCGGCGGCGCGCGGCTGAAGTCGGTGTCGTCTCCGGTGGCCGGCGTGGCACAGGTGCATGAGATGCGCATGGAGGGCGACGTCATGAAAATGCAGGCGCTGGACAAGGGCCTGGAGCTGCCCGCCGGCAAGACCGTGGAACTCAAGCCCGGCGGCTACCACGTGATGCTGATGGATCTGAAGCTGCCACTCAAGAAGGACAGCAGCATTCCCCTGACCCTGGTGTTTGTGGATGCCAAGGGCGTGGAGAGCAAAACCGAGATCAAGGTCCCGGTGCGCACCATGCCACCCATGGGCGGCATGAACGCCATGCACCCGGCCAACTGAGACCGGCACCACGCACCATGCCACGCCTGCTGCACCCGGAACAACTGCGCCGCCCCTGGGCGGTGTGGTGGGCTGTGCTGATGGCCGTGTGGTTCGCCACAGTTCCCACGCTGTCACAGGAACTGGCCTTTGCCAGTGGCGATCCGCGCTTTGAAATATGCACTGCCCAGGGCGCCAGGGCGCTAGCGCCGGACCGCACGCAGTCCGGCCAATCTTCCAACGGGCAGGAATCCACGCCCGCGTTATCGCATTGCCCCTGGTGCCTGCATGCAGCAGATCGCCTGGCTCCGGCGCCCACCCCTTGCGTTTACCCCGTGATGGCCAGCGGCGAACGGCAGGATGGGCCGGCCTGGCGGACCTGGTTCCACACCGACAACACCCGCTTCTGGACTCCGCCACGCGGACCTCCTGCGGCCTGAGCACCGGCTGACCCCACCCGCCGCACCGGGCGCGCTGGGGACAGCTCCGTCCGGCAGCAGATGCCGGACCCGTCCGTCGGCTGAAACATGTACCCAGATGGCTGGCAGCGGCTTGCGTGCCGCTGCGCCATCCACACCCTGGAAACTTGAAAAATGAAAATCAACACCCCCAAAACCCTCGCTGTCTGTGCAGCCCTGTTCAACCTGGGCCTGGCCCAGGCTCACGTCGTGCTACAGGACCCGGCCGCTGCCGCCGGAACAGGCTACCGCGCCACTTTTACCGTAGGCCACGGTTGCGAAGGAAGTGCCACCACGTCCATCAAGGTCCGCATTCCCGACGGCTTCCTGGGTGCCAAGCCCATGCCCAAAGCGGGCTGGACCTTGACCACTACCACCTCCAAACTGGCCAAACCTTATGACAGCCACGGCAAAACCATTACCGAGGATGTGTCTGAAGTAACCTGGACCGCCACCAGCCAAGACAGCGCACTGCCCGACGCCTGGTACGACGAGTTTGTGCTGCGCGGCACCACGCCCCACCAGCCCGGCGTGCTGTGGTTCAAGGTGCTGCAAAGCTGCGAGAAGGGCCAGAACGACTGGTCGCAGGTGCCGGCCAGCGGCAGTTCGACCAAGGGGCTCAAGAGCCCTGCGGCACTGCTGGAGGTGATAGACACCGGCGCCACCGGCCACCAGCATTAGGCTGCGGCGGCCCGTATCGCGTCGCGCGAGAAAGGCCGCCACGGGTGTGCGAATTGCCAGACAATGGGCGACAACATACAGCCACCGCCTAGGGATGGGTCCGCATGAACGATCTGGACGATGCCGCGCTCAGCGGCGGCACCTACAAAGTTCTCTACCAGATTGCCGAGCGCGCCACCTCGGGCGAATCGCTGTTTGCGTTTTCAAAGGCCTTGCATGAATTGCTGGCCGAGCTGATGCCGGTGCGCAACCTCTACCTGTGCCTGCTCAACACCAGCGAAAACGGGCTGAACTTCCCCTACTACGTGGACGAACGTGACGGCGATTCGATGCAGGAAGTCAATGTGCCGATCCGCCGCGGCCTGACCGAATACGTGCTGCGCACCGCAACATCCCAGCTGATTGACCAGGCCCGCTATGCAGACCTGCAGGCCAGCGGGGACATCACCGAGGCCACCGGCGACCTGAGCTTTTGCAGCTGGCTGGGTGTGCCCCTGCAGATCCGCGGCAAGACCGCCGGCGTGCTGACCGTGCAAAGCTACCACCCCGCCGTGCAATACGGCCCGGCCGAAGCACAGCTGCTGGCCTTTGTGGCACGGCACGTGAGTTCGGCGATTGAGCGCAAGCAGTCCTTTGATGCGCTGAAGGCGGCCCACGCGGAGCTGGAGAAAGAAACCCGGCAGCGGCGCCAGAGCGAAACCATGTACCGGGTGTTCTACCAGCTCGCCGCCAGCGCCAGTGAGGGCGACAGCCTGCACACGTTTTCGGCCAAGGTGCATGAGCTGGTGGGGCAGCTGATGGTGGCACCCAACTGCTATGTCTGCCTGTGCGACACCACCAACCGGCTCAAGCACTTTCCCTATTACGTGGACGAACGCGACGGCGACTCGCTGCAGCTGCAGAACGTGCCGATGCGCCTGGGCCTGACCGAGTTTGTGGTCAGCACCGGCGTGCCGCAGCGCATCGACCAGGCACGCCTGGCGCAGCTGCAGCGCGACGGTCTGGTGACGCAGGCCCAGGGTGACCTGAGCTTTACCGGCTGGCTCGGTGTGCCGCTGCGCATACGCGGTACGGTGGACGGCGTGCTGGCGGTGCAAAGCTATAGCGACCATGTGGTCTACACCGAAGCCGACGCGCTCACACTGGCCCATGTGGCCCACCATGTCAGCGGAGCGATTGAACGCAAGCAGGCCTTTGAGGCCATGCACCAGTCGGAGGAGCGCTACCGCAATGTGGTGGAGCAGGTGGGCCAGGGCATGGTGGTGCTGCGGGGCCAGGACGTGCTGTATGCCAACAGCCGCGCCTGCAGCATGCTGCAGGCCTCCAGCCAGGTGCTGGCCGCGCAGGGCTGGACCGGGCGTATGCAGGCCCCCGACCGCGAACACCTGCTGGCCGAGTTTGCCGGCGGCGGCCCCGGCCCCGACGGTGAGTCCACGCGTGAGATCCCGCTCACGCTGGACGATGGCAGCCAGCGCTGGATCGAGATGGGCGCCACCCGGGTGCAATGGGACGGCGAGCCCTCCACGCTGGCCTTTTTGTCGGACATCACGCCGCGCAAGCAGCTGGAGCTGGCGCTGCGCCGCACCTCGTTTGAACGCGAGGCCATGCTCAACACCGCGCTGGTGGGTATCAGCTTCAATGTGCGCGGACGCATTGTCTGGGTCAATGAGAAATGCGCCGAGATGGCCGGCATGACGCGCGAGGCGCTGATAGGCCAGTCACCGCAGATTTTTTACAGCCATGCCGACGACTACGAGGCCGAGAAGCTGCGCTCCGATGCGGCCCTGAGCCAGACCGGCGTGTACAGCGCCGAGCGCCGCACCCACCGCGCCAATGGCGAAAGTTTCTGGGTCCTGTTGTCGGGGCGCTGCGTGGAACGCGGCGACCCCGATGCCGGCGTGATCTGGACCCTGCTGGATGTAACCGAGCGGCGCCAGGCCGAGGACGACATCCGCCAGACCCTGGAGCGCCAGCGCGAACTCAATGTGCTGCGCTCGCGCTTTGTGGCCATGACCAGCCATGAGTTCCGCACCCCGCTGGCCGCCATTTTTTCTTCCGCCGAATTGCTGCGCCATTACGAGGAACGGCTGCCGGCCGGGGAGCGGCGCGAACTGCTGCAGTCGATTGAGTCGGCCGTGCGGCGCATGGAGCAGATGCTCAACCGCATCCTGCTGATCGGCCGGGCCGAGGCCGAGATGCTGGAGTTTGCGCCCCGGCCGTGTGACCTCAAGGCCCTGTGCGAACGCTTTGTGCGCGAGGCCCGTCAGCAGCATCCGCAGGCGCGCAGCGCAATCGAACTGGTTTGGGAACTGGCGCCGGGCACGGTGCTGTGCGACGAGAAACTGCTCAGCCACATGTTCGGCAACCTGCTGTCGAATGCGCTGAAGTATTCGCCCGCCGGCGGGCCGGTGCGCTTTGCGGTCAGCCGCCGCGCGGACAGGCTGTGCTTTTGTGTGCAGGACGAGGGCATAGGCATTCCGGAGAACGAACAGGCCGACATGTTTGACTCGTTCCACCGTGCCAGCAATGTGGGCGACATCGAAGGCACCGGCCTTGGCTTGTCGATCGTGAAGAAGTCGGTGGAACTGCATGGCGGCACGATCACGGTGCAAAGCCGTGCCGGCGCCGGCACGCAGTTCTGCATTCTGCTGCCACAGGAGGAGCACAGCGCATGAGTTACCGCATCGTGATTGCCGAGGACGACCCCGACATCCGCTCCAACCTGGCACGCCTGCTGCGGCTGGAGCAGTACGAGGTGTGGGCGGCGGAGAACGGCGAAGAGGCGCTGGCCCTGGTGCGCCAGCACATGCCGGACCTGGTGCTGTCGGACGTGATGATGCCGCGCATGACCGGCCACGCGCTGCTGCAGGCGCTGCGCGCCGATGCCAGCACCGCCCACATCCCCGCCATCCTGCTGACGGCACGGGCCGAGCACAGCGACCGGCGCGAGGGCATGAACCTGGGCGCCGACGATTACCTGGTCAAACCCTTCAAGCGCGAGGAACTGCTGGACGCGGTGCGCTCGCGGCTGGAGCGCGTGTCCCTGCAGCAACGGGCGCACCAGCGCCTGCGCGAGCAGGCCCAGCACCTGGTGCACTTTGACGCGCTGACCCAGTTGCCCAACCGCGCCCGCATGCTCGAGCGCTGCGCCGACGCCCTGCAGCATGGTGCGGCCAGCGGTGCGCCGGTGGCGCTGGCCGTGATCGGTCTGGACGGCCTGCGCCAGATCAACCAGACGCTGGGCCACGCCGGTGGCGACGCCGTGATTTGCAGCATCGCGCAGCGGCTGGAGACGCTGTTGCAGAGTGGGGGCGGCGCGCGCGGCTTTGATGCCATCGGACGCTTGTCGGGGCAGCAGTTTGCCCTGCTGCTGGAGGGCTTTGCCGACACCGCCGTGCTGCAGCGCTTTCTGGACCGGATCTGCAGCACGCTGGCCCTGCCCTGCCAGGCCCAGGGCTGCGAGGTGTTTGTGGAAGCCCGCATCGGCGTGGCCGTGGGCACGCCGCAGGCACTGGCGACCGACCTGCTGCGCCAGGCCGAGGTGGCGCTGGACCAGACGCGCGAGGACGGTGCCGGCCCGGTGGCTTTTTTCAGCGCCGCCAGCGACTCGCGCGTGCTGCGCCGCATGCAGCTGCACAGCGCCCTGCACAAGGCGCTGGAGCGCCACGAACTCAGCCTGCACTACCAGGCCCAGGTGGAGATTGCGACGCGGCGCATCGTCGGCTTTGAGGCCCTGATGCGCTGGCAAAGCCCCGAGCTGGGTACGGTGTCACCGTCCGAATTCATTCCGGTGGCCGAGGACAGCGGCCTGATCCTCAGCATGGGGCGCTGGGCGCTGGACGAGGCCTGCCGGCAGTCGCGTGCCTGGCAGGATGCCGGCCTGCGCCCGGTGCGCATGGCCGTCAATTTATCAACCCGCCAGTTTGACGATGCCCACATCCTGGCCGATGTGGAGGACGTGATGCAGCGCCACGGCATCGCCGCCGGGCTGCTGGAGCTGGAGATTACCGAGAGCGTGGCCCTGAACGGCCTGGAGCGCACGCTGGGCACGCTGGCGGCCTTCAAGCAACGCGGACTGGCACTGTCGATTGATGACTTCGGCACCGGCTACTCGTCGCTGTCCTACCTGAAGCGTTTTCCGGTGGACGCGCTCAAGGTGGACCAGAGCTTTGTGCGCAACATCGACACCGATGACGGCGACGCCGCCATCACCCGCGCCGTGGTGGCGCTGGCGCACAGCTTCGGGCTGAGTGTGATTGCCGAGGGTGTGGAGACGCCCGCGCAGCTGGCCTATCTGTCGGCGCTGGGCTGCGAGCTGGCCCAGGGCTATCTGTTCAGCCGGCCCGTGCCGGCCGAACAGGCGGGCACCCTGCTGCTGCAGGGGCTGGCACCTTAGAAGTCGATGGCCAGCGGGGTGGGCAGCTTGTCGTCCAGGTACAGGCTGTACTCGTCCCACACGTCCACGCCGTAGTGCTCATCGCACAGGGCCTCGATATTGGCCAGGGTGATGAACAGGGTGCTGAACATGGTGTCGTAATAAAACGGTTCGCTGGTGCCGGCTTCCACATCTTCTTCATGGTGGTAGCCATGCACCCAGACCCGCTTGCCGGCGTAGCGCGCCTCAAAGGCAGCGCGGCGCTTCTGGTATTCGGCTTCTTCGTACTCGTCGTCCGCCATCTTGTGCAGGTGGTAGGCATTGCCGTGCATGGGGTGTGCCGGGTCGAGTTGCAGGTCAATCGTCTGCCAGACCGTGGAGATCTGGGTGGCCACATTGGCCAGTTGTTCGGGGGTGATATCGCCCTCCCAATGCACCACATCAATGCAGCGCGAATCGCCTACTTCTCCGTCCCAGATGCTGGCACTGTGTTTCATGGTCTTGGCGGTCATAAGGCGTTGTTCTTCCGTGTGGCTAGGTGGCGCTATCTTAAGTTATGTGGGTTTCCACACTTGTGGAGCGGCGGCGCGGGGCACAGAATGCGCACACCTTTCCTATAACAACGAGGAGCATGCACGTGAAAAGACTGACCGGACATCTTTACTTCTGGGTCCTGATCGCCATCCTGATTGGTGGCACCTTCGGCTTCCTCAGTCCCACCGACGCGGTCAAGCTCAAGCCCCTGGGCGACGGCTTTATCGCGCTGGTGAAAATGCTGATCAGCCCGGTGATCTTCTGTACCGTGGTGCTGGGCATTGCCGGCGCCGGTGACATGAAGAAGGTGGGCCGTGTGGGCGGCAAGGCGCTGCTCTACTTCGAGGTGGTGTCCACCTTCGCCCTGGCCATCGGCCTGGTGGTGATGAATGTGCTGCGCCCCGGCGACGGCTTCAATGTGGACCCGGCGACGCTGGACGCCAAGGCGGTCAGCAACTACGCCAAGGCCGCCGGCGAGCAGAGCAGCATCGACTTCATCCTGCACATCATTCCCAAGACCTTTACCGATGCCTTTACCGGTTCCGGTGACCTGCTGCAGGTGCTGCTGGTGGCGGTGCTGTTCGGCTATGCCATGGTGCACATGGGCAAGGCGCAGAACGCGGTGCACATCTTCATTGAAGAGGCTTCGCACATCTTCTTCGCCATGATGAACGCCATCATGAAGCTCGCGCCCCTGGGCGCCGGTGGCGCCATGGCCTTCACCATTGGCAAGTACGGCGTGGGCGCACTGGCGCCGCTGGCCAAGCTGATGGGCAGCTTCTACCTGACCTGCGGCCTGTTCGTGATCGTGGTGCTGGGCAGCATTGCCCTGCTGGTGGGCTTCAACATCTTCCGCTTCATCTTCTACATCAAGGATGAGCTGCTGACGGTGCTGGGCACCTCGTCTTCCGAGTCGGCGCTGGTGCCGCTGATGCGCAAGCTCGAGGCGCTGGGCTGCTCCAAATCGGTGGTCGGTCTGGTGGTGCCCTCGGGCTACTCCTTCAACCTGGACGGCACCAACATTTATCTGACCATGGCGGCGCTGTTTGTGGCCCAGGCCCTGAATATCGAACTGACCCTGACGCAGCAGCTCACCATGCTGGGCGTAGCCATGCTGACCTCCAAGGGCGCCTCCGGCGTCACCGGTGCCGGCTTCATCACACTGGCCGCCACACTGGCGGTGGTGCCGACTATTCCGGTGGCCGGCCTGGCGCTGATTCTGGGCATTGACCGCTTCATGTCCGAAGCCCGCGCACTGACCAACTTCATCGGCAACGGTGTGGCCACGGTGGTGGTTTCACACTGGGAAAAGGAACTCGACCGCGATGCCATGGAAAAGGCCTTGAAATCCTGACGTGCGGTGGCCTCGGGTGGGGTAAAGTCAGGTGGTGTCCATGCTCCATACACCCCACCTTCTTGATCAGCTGGTCAGCCTGACCGGCATCCGCGACCTGGAGCTGCTGGAAGCCAGCCTGCTCAAGACACTGGAGGGCTTCATCCACCCCACCGGCCTGTCGCTGTACAAGGTTTCCAACCGGGGCGAGATGCGCTCCCAGCTGGTGTTTGGCGCTGAACGCTGTGTGGTGGTGCGGGAAAACTTTGACGTTCGTCCCGAGCTGCTGCAGGCCTTCCGGCAGCACCAGAACGGCGACAAGGCCACGCTGCAGATCAGCGTGCCCGATGGCGTGCTGTCGGTCATGACCGTGATGGAGTCGCGCGCCAACACCACCTACCTGGTGATCAGCAACGCAAGCGCCTTGCGTGAGCTCGACAGCCACCTGATAGACGGCATGCTGCAGATTTACCGCAACTTCTGCCTGCTGCTGCAGGAGTCACAGACCGACGCGCTCACCGGCCTGGCCAATCGCAAGACCTTTGACGAATGCTTCAGCCGGGTCTACGAGCTGCAACCCTTTGAAGACGATAGCTGCGCCGTTGCCGTGGAGCAGCGCAAGCCGCACGCCAAGGCCACGTTCTGGCTGTCCATGGTCGACATCGACCACTTCAAATCGGTCAACGACCGCTTTGGCCATCTCTATGGTGACGAAGTGCTGATTCTGCTGGCCAACCTGCTCAAGGGCGCGCTGCGCAACGACGACCTGGTGTTCCGCTTCGGTGGCGAGGAGTTTGTGCTGATGATCCGCTGCGAGGGGCGCGACGAGGCCGCCGGCCTGCTGGAGCGGCTGCGGCGTTCGGTGGAGTCGCAGGAGATTCCGCAGGTCGGCCGGGTCACCATCAGCCTGGGGGCCACCGAGATGGTGCGCAATACCTTTGCCGGCACGCTGCTGGACTACGCGGACAAGGCGCTTTACTACAGCAAGCAGAACGGCCGCAACCGCCTGACCTTTTTTGAAGACATGGTGAGTGCCGGGCTGGTGGAGCGCGAAGCCGCGCCCGACGAAAACCTGGACTTTTTCTAAGCTGCTTGCTGCCGGCTTACGGGGCCGGTCGCTGCAGCGGCATGGCAGCAGATAGGCCGTGCCCGTCTTCCAGCATCTCGCCGTATTGCAGCGCCACATAGGCGCGCATGAACCACTTCAGCGGATCTTCCCGGAAGGCCGGCACCTCGCTCCAATCCGGGTGAAACCAGTCGGCCAGAATGTCTTCGATGGCATACCACTCACCGGCTAGGAAGGGCATCGCATGGCTCCAGTTGCGCGCCGGGTGGAAGGTGTCGGGGTGCCAGGTGCCGCTGTCGGGGTCATGCCTTTCGTCCCAGGCCGGTACCCGCTCCATTTGCTGGAGACCGGCGGCGCGGGCCACCCAGAAATCCAGCAAGGCGCCTTCCAGTCGTTTCGCATTCATAGGGTCTCTCCTCCTCGGGACGCAATGCCCATGTTGCCTGGCTGCGAGATTAGCAGCAGCAGCCCGTAGTGCCCAGCAGTTTTTTTGCCTGCGGCACGGCGCTGGGGTCAGGGCTGCGCGCCGGCCGCCTTGCGGGCCCGCTCATACAGCGGCATCACCTTGGGCAGGTTGGCTTCGATGTCGGCAATGCGGGTGCTGCCGGCCGGGTGGGTGGACAGCCACTGCGGCGGCGCATTCTTGTTGGCCGCACCCATCTTCTGCCACAGCGTGATGCCGGCGCGCGGGTCATAGCCGGCGCGGGCGGCCAGTTCCATGCCCACCAGGTCGGCCTCGGACTCGTCGGAGCGGCTGAACTCCAGGGTCAGCAGTTGCGCACCGTAATTGGTTACCGTCTGGCCGATCTGGCCCAGGCCAAACAATTGGGTGATGACGCTGGCACCGATGCCGGTGGCAGCGTTCTTGCCCATGCGTTCGCGCGCATGCTCACGCAGCGCATGGGCCACTTCATGGCCCATGACCATGGCCACCTCGTCATCGGTGAGTTTGAGCTGTTTGAGGATGCCGCTGTAAAAGGCGATCTTGCCGCCGGGCATGCAGAAGGCATTGATTTGCGTGGAGCCGATCAGGTTGACCTCCCACTGCCATTGCCGGGCCCGCTCATTCCAGGGAATGGCATAGGGAATCAGGTGCTGTGCAATAGCGCGCAGGCGCTTGAGTTGCGCATTGTCGGCCGGGGCCAGCGCATTTTTGCTGGCGGCCTGCTGCAGCATCTGCGCATACTGCTGCGCCGCAGAGCGCTCCACGGTGTCAGCCGGCACCAGATTGGTAAAGGCCGAGTTCTTGCCCACTTGGACCCCTTCGCCGTCCTGCGCCAGCGCATGCGGCGCGGCGGCCAACAGGAGGCAGGACAGCAGCCCGGCAGAGGCCGGACGCCATGCAAGGCAGCAATTTGAAATGAGCCGGTTCATAAAACATCCAAAGGGGAAAGGGCGCCCGTATTGCAACAGGCCAGCAAGTATTATTCCCCCATGACCTTATCCACGCACGGCGCCACCGCCACGGCCGCAAAACCCAGCTGGGCGCAAACCCTCAAGGTCTATCTGGAGCCGGCCTCGCTGCGCATGCTGTCACTGGGCTTTTCGGCCGGACTGCCGCTGCTGCTGGTGTTTGGCACGCTGAGCTTCTGGCTGCGCGAGGCCGGAGTGGACCGCAGCACCATCGGCTTCCTGAGCTGGGTTGGCCTGGCCTACGGCTTCAAATGGGTCTGGTCGCCGCTGGTGGACCGCATGCCCCTGCCGCTACTGACACGCTGGATGGGGCGCAGACGCAGCTGGCTGTTGTTTGCCCAGGCCCTGATCATGGGCGGCCTGGTCAGCATGGCGCTGACCGACCCCAAGCTGGCATTGGCACCCATGGTGTGGTGTGCCATTGCCGTGGCCTTTGGATCCGCCACGCAGGACATTGCGCTCGACGCCTTTCGCATCGAGTCCGCCGACATGGAGCACCAGGCCGCGCTGGCCGCCACCTACCAGACCGGCTACCGCCTGGCCATGATCTGGGCCGGTGCCGGTGCGCTGTGGATTGCTGCGCGCTCGGAACTGGCCGGCGCCACCAGCTACCAGCACAGCGCCTGGCAGACGGCCTATCTGGTGATGGCGTGCAGCATGCTGCCCGGCGTGCTGACGGTGCTGTTTTCACGCGAGCCCACACCGCGTGCCCTGCCACACCCCAAGAACGCGGCCGAGTGGCTGCGCGGCGCACTGGTGGAGCCCTTTGCCGAATTCATACGCCGCTACCGCTGGCAGGCGGCGCTGATCCTGGCCCTGATTGCCACCTACCGCATCAGCGACGTGGTGATGGGCATCATGGCCAATCCCTTCTATGTGGACATGGGTTACACCAAGGACGAGGTGGCCGCCGTCACCAAGGTGTTTGGCGTGATCATGACGCTGGTGGGCGCCTTTATCGGCGGCGCCATGGCGCTGCGCATGGGCGTGATGCGCGTGCTGATGCTGGGGGCGCTGCTGAGTGCGGTCAGCAATGTGCTGTTCTCCTGGCTGGCAACCCAGGGCCATGATGTGGGCAAGCTGGTGTTTGTGATTTCGGCCGACAACCTGGCCAGCGGCATTGCCTCCTCGGCCTTTATCGCCTACCTGTCGTCCCTCACCAATGTGAATTACTCGGCCACGCAGTACGCCATGTTCAGCTCCATGATGCTGTTGCTGCCCAAGTTTGTAGCCGGCTATTCGGGTGTGTACGTGGATGCCTTTGGCTACGCCAACTTCTTCAATGCCACCGCCCTGCTGGGCGCGCCCGTGCTGGTGCTGGTGTGGCTGGCTTCGCGCATTGCGGTGCAGCCCAAGGGCGACTGAATCCGCCCGCACGCACGCCCCGTCGACCGGCACCACGGCAGCGGCACTTGCGAAAATGGTTTACCTATCTTTACCCCCACTTCAAGTGCAGCCAATCGCTTTGTAAAGCTGCAGCGCTAGACTGGCAGCATGAGTCAACACCTGCTAATGATTGAAGACGACGCCCGCCTGGCTGCCATGGTGGGCGAGTACCTGGAACAAAACGGTTTCACCGTCAGCAAGGCGCCGGACGGCCTCTCGGGCCTGGCGCGCCTGAACCAGAGCGGCGACAACCATGCGCCCGAGTTGGTGATTCTGGATCTGATGCTGCCCGATATTGACGGCCTGGAGGTATGCCGCCGCGTGCGCGCCCTGCCCAATGCCATGGCACAAATCCCCATCCTCATGCTCACCGCCAAGGGTGACCCGATGGACCGCATCATCGGCCTGGAAATGGGCGCCGACGACTACCTGCCCAAGCCCTTCGAGCCCCGCGAACTGCTGGCCCGGGTGCGCGCCATCCTGCGGCGCAAAACCGAACCGCCGGCCGGCACTGCGGGCAGCCAGCTGCGCTTTGGCTCGCTGGCCATAGACCGCGATGCGCGCACCGTGACCGTGGCCCAGGAACCCTGCGAGCTAACCTCCTACCAGTTTGATTTGCTGGTGGCGCTGGCCGAGCGCGCCGGCCGGGTGCTGACACGTGACCAGATCATGGAAGCCGTGCGCGGGCGTGAACTCGAGGCCTTTGACCGCTCCATCGACGTCCACATGGGACGCATACGCGCCGCCATCGAGACCGACCCCAAAGACCCCAAGCGCATCCTGACCGTGCGCGGTGTGGGCTACGTGTTCGCCCGGCAACAGGAATGAGGGTGGCAGCGCAAGCCCGCCACCTGCGCCACCAGACAAAGAGGTTGTTGTGAGTCTGTTTTTCCAGAAGCTTTACGTACGCATCTGGCTGGCCGTGGTGCTGGCCGTGGCCGTGTTGACCCTGCTGGTGGGCTGGGCCTGGCGCATGACGGCCGAACCGCCGCTGCGCGAAGTGGTGGTGCGCAATGCCGCGGGTGAAATCATTGGCAACGGCCAGGTGCGGCTGGGCCGCGGGCCGGAGGGCAGCACCTGGCATACCAACGGCCATCCACACCCTGAAATGCCGCCACCACATGGCACCGCACCGGAACCCGAAACCGGTCACGACGAAACCCAGGAAATTCCGCTGCAGGGCAAATACGGCTTCGGCCCGGAGTTCACCGTGCGCATGGTCGACGGCCAGACCATGCACCTGCATCTGCCGCGACCGCCCAATGCCACCTGGCGTGCGCCCTTTGGCTTCTTCTGGACCTTGGGGCTGGTGGCGGTGGCCGTGGCCCTGGCCATCTACCCGATCGTGCGGCGTCTGACGCACCGGCTGGAGGCCTTGCAGCGCAATGTGGAGCGCTGGGGCAATGGCGACCTGAGCGTGCGCATGCCCACCGGTGGACGCGACGAGGTGGGTTTTCTGGCCACCGGCTTCAACAAGGCCGCCGAACAGATTGAAACGCTGGTGAAAACGCGCGAGGCCCTGCTGACCTCGCAGAAGTCGCTGCTGGCCAATGCCTCGCATGAACTGCGCTCGCCCCTGACGCGCATCCGCATGGGCCTGGAGCTCATGGGCAATGCCGCCGGCTCCACGGCGCGCAACGAAATCTCGCGCAACATCGGCGAGCTCGACCAGCTGATTGACGAGATCCTGCTGGCCAGCCGCCTCGACGCCAAGGAGGTTGATCTGGGCACGGTGGAGCCGGTCGATCTGGTGGGCCTGTCGGCAGAGGAATGTGCGCGCACCCAGGCCACGCTGGATGTGACGGTGTCGGCGGTGCTGGTGCCCGGTGTGGCCAAGCTGTTGCGCCGCGTGGTGCGCAACCTGCTGGAAAACGCCAGGCGCTACGGTGCCGGTGAAGTGACCCTGTCGATCCGCAGCGCCGACGGCTTTGCCACACTGGAAGTCTGCGACCGCGGCCCGGGTGTGCCGGAGGCCTTGTCGGACCGCATTTTTGAGCCGTTTTACCGCCTGCCCGGCGCCTCCGAGCGCGAAGGCGGCGTCGGCCTGGGCCTGGCCCTGGTGAAGTCCATCACCCTGCGCCACGGCGGCACGGTGGAGTGCCGCAACCGGACCGAAGGCGGTGCCTGCTTTGCGGTGCGCCTGCCATTGCAGGCCTGACTCCATGAACAACCCGTCGCCGGGTCGCCGCCAGCGGGGTGGGCCCCCGAGGGGACTCGTTTTTAACTAGCCTTGAGAAAGATGTCTCGGTCGGGTGCGAAGTTTTCGTGCAACGGCAGCAGGGCACCGCCCAGCGCGCGCGCATCCGAGCCAATGCTGCCGGCCACCACCGTGGCAGGCCACAGGCCTTCCCAGTCGTAGGTGGCCAGGGCCGCTTCGGTGTGGTCAATCAGGCGCGTCAGCATGGCACGCGTGAAAGAGCCGTCGATCACCACCGCATCGATATCCAGGAACGCCGTGCCGCTCACCACGCACTGCGCCAGCGCCAGCGCGGCACTGGCAATCCAGCCACTGGTATGTACTTCGTACGGGGCTTGCATGGCACGCGCGTCATAGGCGGCGGTCGGATCCAGGCCGTGTTCTTTGAAACTCTGCTCCAGCTCCCACAGCGAGGCGTGGGCAATCAGCTGTTCGGGCACGCCCTTGCCCGTGGACACCTGCAGCGGCAGCGAGGCCACCGCACCGGCGTTGCCGTGCACACCGTTGTGCAAATGCGAGTTGATGACCAGGCCACCGCCCACAAAGGTGTCTACGAACAGGTAGAGAAAGCTCTTCAGATCGCGCCCGCGCCCGGCCACCAGCTCAGCCACGCAGGCGGCCGAGGTGTCCTTGGCAAAACGCACCGGGGCGTCGGTAAACGACTGCACCTGGGCACACAGGTCGATGTGGTTCCACTCGTCCGACACGGTGGGCGGCAGGCCCAGCATCTTGTGCCAGCCGCCCAGGTTGAAAGGCGCGGCCAGGCCGACACCGACCAGCCGCAGTGCCAGCGCACCCAGGCCGTCCTGGATGGCAGCCATGTGGTTGCGAATGGCCGGCAGCAAGGTGCTGGCGTCGGGGAAGGCATAGGGCATGACTTCGCGCCGGCGCACAGCACCGGTAAAGTCCACCAGCAACAGGTCGGCACTGCGCCGGCCGATCTTGATGCCCAGTGAAAACGCGCCATCCGGATTCAGGGCCATGGGCACCGAGGGTTGGCCTATGCGTCCGCGCACCGGCTCGTGGCGGATCAGCAGCCCGTCCTCTTCCAGCCGGCTGGTGATCAGGCCTATGGTCTGGGCCGTGAGGCCGGTCAGACGCGCCAGCTCGGCCTTGGGCAGACTGCCGTTGAGCCGGATGGCCTGCAACACCACGCGCTCATTGAACTGGCGCATGCCCACGTGGTTGGAGCCACGCGGGCGCAGCACCGGTGGCGCACCCAGTGGCCCGCCACCCTGCAACAGGGTGGGGCTTTCGGGTGTGTCCGCCAGGCTCATGGGCGCAGTGTGTCTCCGATGACACCCTTGCGCAGCAAGAAGTTGCCAAAGGGTTGCAGCTCGCCGGTCAGCACAATGGCGAAGGCGTTCTTGGTGCGTTCGTAAAAGGCAAAGCGCTCAATCGGCTCGGCCGATTGGCCGGCCAGAAACTGCGGCTCCAGACCGGCCAGCACTTCGCGTTGCAGCGCCGAGCGGTAGTTGTCGGGCTGCTTGCTCACCTGCATGAAACCCACCGGATGGATTTCGTCCGCCACCAGCGGCAGCAGCGAGGTGACGGCCTGCACCGCACGCGCCATGCCGATGCCGGGCAGGCGGATGATGGGCTTGCCGCCGGCGTAGCGCACCGCGGTGAAGTTGGCGTCGGCCAGCACGATGGCGTCATCGTGGCCCATCTCCATCAGCAGCTTGAGCAGCTCCGGCGTCAAAACCGGGTCGATTCCCTTGAGCATGTCTTTTGTGTCCTCTTGCTAATGCGCCAACGCATCTTCGGGCAGGTCGCTAACCGATTTTGCACCCGTCATGACCGCTACCGTGTCGCTCATGCTGATTTTCTTGGGGTTGACCACCGCCGCCCGCTTGCCCAGGCGGGCAATGTGGATGCGGTCGGCCACTTCAAACACGTGCGGCATGTTGTGCGAGATCAGCACCACCGGCAGACCCTTGTCGCGCACGCGGCGGATCAGTTCGAGCACCATATTGCCCTCCTTCACCCCCAGTGCGGCACATGGCTCGTCCATGATGACGACGTGCTGGGCAAAGGCGGCGGCACGAGACACGGCCACGCACTGGCGCTGGCCTCCGGACAGTGTTTCCACCGCTTGCGTCATGGAGCGGATACCGACCTTGAGGTCGTTCATGCGGGCAATGCTTTCCTCCAGCATCTTTTTCTTGTCGATGAAACCCAGCGCGCCCAGGAGGCCCGAGCGGCGCAGTTCGCGGCCCAGGAACAGGTTTTCGGCAATGGTCATGGCAGGTGCCACGGCCAGGTCCTGGTACACGGTTTCAATGCCGGCCAGACGCGCGTCGATCGGGCTGCGGAAGTGG
>CANBTQ010000006.1 GCA_947372425.1 Comamonadaceae bacterium
GAAATTTACGAATTGCTTGTCGCCAACCGCTCAGTGCCGGTTTTTGCGTTGAAAACCGGCCATGAACTCCAGCAACTGATCCACCGCCGTGCTGCTCAGGGCGTTGTAAATGGAGGCGCGAATGCCGCCTATGGCACGGTGGCCCGCCAGACCCGAAAAGCCTGCCTCAGCGGACTCCGCCAGAAACCGCGTTTCCAGCTCGGGGGACGGCAAATCAAACACCGCGTTCATCAGCGACCGGTCGGCGGCAGCAGCCCGGCCCCGGTAGAACTGGTCACTGGCATCCAGAAAGCGGTAAATCTTGCCGGCCTTTTGCTGGTTGATGCCATCCATGCGCGCCAGTCCACCCACCTGGTGCAGCAGCCAGCGGGTAACCAGCAGCGTGACGTAAATGGAGAAGACCGGGGGCGTGTTGAAGTTGGAGTGGGTGTTGATCTGGGTGCGGTAGTTCAGAAAGTCCGGCAAATCCGTGTTGGCGTCATCCAGCAGGTCATCCCGCATCAACACCATGGTGACACCCGCCGGGCCGATGTTTTTCTGCGCATGGGCGTAGATCAATGCAAAGCGCTCGGCCTCGCAGGGGCGCGACAGAAAGTCCGACGACATATCGCACACGCGCGGCACGTCGTCGCGCCCCAGCACGCGGTGAAACTGCAGGCCCTCAACGGTCTCGTTCGAGACGTAATGGAGATAGCGGGCGTCTTCGGAAAACGCCAGCTCGTTATCCCCCGGCAGTCGGTTGAAGCTGCTTTCCTGACCACTCCACAGCACGCGCACCGCCCCTTCGCGCCGGGCTTCGATGATGGGCTTGGAGCTCCAGTAGCCGGTCTGTATGTACTCCGCCGCCTTGGACTGACCGCGCAGCAGCGTCATCGGCACCATGGAAAACTGCTGGGTAGCGCCGCCTTGCAGCATCAGCACGTGATAATCGGTCCCCAGCCCCAGCAGCGTGCGCACGTTGTCTTCCAGCTCGGTAATCACCGAAGCAAACCAGTCCGAGCGGTGGCTGATGCCCAGCAAGGACAGGCGCGTGCCCGGTACCTCCAGAATGGCCTGCTGGATCTCGTCCAGTACACAGGCAGGCAGTACGCCGGGTCCACCGGAAAAGTTCAATTGGTTATGGGGGTTCATGCAATCACCTTGGAGCTGTGTCCGGACATGGTTGGTGCGCCAGCGGGCGGCAGCAAGCCGTAAAGAAGTTCGCAAAACGCATTCTTCGCCTTGGCGATATGGGCGTTCTTGTAGGGAAACAGGCTTTCCACGTCCATGGCATGCACCACACCGCCGTGGTCAATTTCAAACAGCAGCAAATCCCCAGCAGCCGTTTCGGCGCAGTCCATCACCAGATAGTCCAGTTGCATGCGCTGGCTGATGGTGTCCAGTGCCACCCGGTGCTTTTCCACGAAGTGCGGGAATTCCTGCATGAAGCGGGCCTCTTCCACCCGCTTCCAGGACTCTGCATACATGCCCGCGTTGACGTAGTGAATCATCCAGTTCTCGGACACAGCCATGTGGCAGACAAATGCTTCGCCACCAATCAAGGCAATGCGGATTTTTTTGAAATGTCCCTGTGCATCGCGGTAGTCGATAAACGGGGCCGTGAAAAACGCGTCCTCCTGCAGCCCGGCAAGGTAAGGCGCAATGTCTGCCGCGCTGTCGATTTTTTGCAGGTCGGCACCGGCCTGGGACGTCAGTGGCCGCACAATTATCGGAAAGTCACAGTCCGCGAGCACCTGTGCGATGGTCGCCCGTCCGCTGGCCACGTCTTGCAACTGCTGGCGCGATACGCGCTGTGTTTGCGGTGCCAGCAAGCGGGGCACGCCCTGTAACAGCCGGCTGGCGCTATCGCGCCCGGTATGGTGCAAATAACGCGGGGAATTCAGCACCGGCCTGGGCCAATCTTGCAGCGCGCCCTGCAGAGCCTGCAGCAGCGGCCGGTTGGCGTCTGAGTCAGAGATGCCGACAAACAAAATGTCATGTGCCGGCACAGCGGCCAGCAAGGCGTCTGCCGGCGTGACGTAATGGAAGACCAGCTCGATGTCCGACTGTTCCAGAAGGCACTCCAGCGGTGTGTTGGACTGGATGCTGCCCTGCGTTACCAACACCAGCAGCCGCAGCCGCGCGGGGAGCCGACTGGCCGGCAAGGTATATGTCTGCCGCAGGCTGAGCGCTTCGGCCTGAAACGCCAGGCCCAGGTCCTTCTGGTTCAGGCATTGCATGGCAATGGCCAGATTCATCAGCAGGTCTGCATTGCCGCTGTCCTCATCCAGCAGGTGCAACATGTGCTGGCTTGCCTGGCGCAGGTCTGCGCCTGCAATGCTGGCACGCAGAAACGGTGCCAGGCCGAGGTAGTCCAGGCAGGCGCCTCCTCGAACCAGCGCGTCAAAATCAGGTGGGGTGTGCAACGACATGGGCCTCTTTGGGGATACAGCAACCGTCCACATGGACCATGCCGCTGCCCGATTGTCCCGGCGCCCCCCGAAAACTAAAGGCTTAAAAGCGGTCTAAACCCCCGCCATTTGGGCCCGCACAGACGGCCGTGCCCTACTCGCGCACGCAGTCCGCAAAGTAGTGCACCTTGCCGTCGGCATCCACCTCTTCCACCAGGCCGTGCACATCGGTCTCGAAGCCGGGGCAGCGGGTGTTGAACTCGCGGGCGAACTTGAGGTAATCAACAATCTTCTTGTTGAACACTTCGCCCGGGATCAGCAGCGGAATGCCGGGTGGGTACGGTGTCACCAGGCCGACGGTAATGCGGCCTTCCAGTTTGTCGATCTCCACGCGCTCGGTCTTGCGCAGCGCAATGTGCGCATAGGCATCGCTGGGCTTCATGGCGGGCTGCAGGTCGCTCAGGTAGACGTCGGTGGTCAGGCGTGCGATGTCGTACTTGGCGTAGAGCGCGTGCAGGTGCTGGCACAGGTCGGCCAGGCCCATCTTCTCGTAGCGCGGGTGCTTCTGGCAGAACTCCGGCAGGATGCGCCACATGGGCTGGTTCTTGTCGTAGTCGTCCTTGAACTGCTGTAGCGCGGTCAGCATGCTGTTCCAGCGGCCCTTGGTGATGCCGATGGTGAACATGATGAAAAAGCTGTACAGGCCGGTCTTTTCCACCACCACGCCGTGCTCGGCCAGGAACTTGGTCACCACGCTGGCCGGAATGCCGGTCTTGGCAAACGTACCGTTCAGGTCCATGCCGGGGGTGACGATGGTGGCCTTGATCGGGTCCAGCATGTTGAAGCCGGTGGCCATCTTGCCAAAGCCGTGCCAGTTGACCTTGACGGACTTGGCGGCCTTGCTTTCGCCTTTGAGAACCCAGTCGCTGGCGCGGCCAATGCCTTCTTCGGCAAACTTTTCCGGGCCCCAGACCTTGAACCACCAGTCGGCACCGTATTCCTCATCAATCTTGCGCATGGCCCGGCGGAAGTCCAGCGCCTCGGCAATGCTTTCTTCCACTAGGGCGGTGCCGCCGGGCGGCTCCATCATGGCGGCCGCCACATCGCAGCTGGCGATGATGCTGTACTGCGGGCTGGTGCTGGTATGCATCAGATACGCCTCGTTGAACAGCGGGCGGTCCAGCTTGACGGTTTGCGAGTCCTGCACCAGCACATGGCTGGCCTGGCTGATACCGGCCAGCAGCTTGTGGATGGACTGGGTGGCGTAGACCATGGCGTTCACCGGGCGCGCGCGCTTCTTGCCCATGGAGTGGTAGCTGCCATAGAACGGGTGGAAGGCTGCGTGCGGCAGCCAGGCCTCGTCAAAGTGCAGGTTTTCCACGTAGCCATCGAGCATGGTCTTGATGGTCTCGGTGTTGTAGAGCACACCGTCGTAGGTGGATTGCGTCAGCGTCAGCACGCGCGGCTTGACCTTCTTGGCGTCCACGCCCTTGAGCAAGGGGTTGGCCTTGATCTTGGCCTGGATGGAGGCAATCTCGAACTCTTCCTTGGGGATGGGGCCGATGATGCCGAAGTGGTTGCGCGTCGGCTTCAAAAACACGGGGATGGCCCCGGTCATGATGATGCTGTGCAGGATGGACTTGTGGCAGTTGCGGTCCACCACCACCACATCGCCCGGCGCCACCGTGTGGTGCCAGACCATCTTGTTGGAGGTGCTGGTGCCGTTGGTGACAAAAAAGCAGTGGTCCGCATTGAAGATGCGCGCTGCGTTGCGCTCGCTGGCACCGATGGCGCCGTCGTGGTCCAGCAACTGGCCCAGCTCTTCCACCGCGTTGCAGACGTCGGCGCGCAGCATGTTCTCGCCAAAGAACTGGTGAAACATCTGGCCCACCGGGCTCTTCAGGAAGGCGACACCACCCGAGTGGCCGGGGCAATGCCAGCTGTAGGAGCCATCCTCGGCATAGTCCAGCAAGGCCTTGAAGAACGGCGGCTGCACGCCTTCGAGGTAGCTCTTGGCCTCGCGGATGATGTGGCGCGCCACGAATTCTGGCGTGTCCTCGAACATATGGATAAAGCCGTGCAGCTCGCGCAGGATGTCGTTGGGGATGTGGCGGCTGGTCTTGGTCTCGCCATAGACGTAAATCGGCACATCCAGGTTCTTGCGCCGCACCTCTTCAATAAAGTGGCGCAGGTTCAGCACCGCCGGGTCCAGATCCGGGCCGGGTGTGAACTCTTCGTCGTCAATGGATAGGATGAAGGCGCTGGCACGCGACTGCTGTTGGGCAAACTGGCTCAGGTCGCCATAGCTGGTAACGCCCAGCACCTCAAGACCCTCGGATTCAATGGCTTGTGCCAGTGCCCGGATACCCAGGCCAGATGTATTTTCCGAGCGAAAGTCTTCATCGATGATGATGATGGGAAAGCGAAACTTCATGGCGGGCCTCCAACGACAGGGCAAAAAGACAGCAAATAGCCGCGAAGTGTATTCACTATTGGTGTGGGATTTGTTGCAGTGCAAACCTTTTGGCACACAATGTGGCGTCATCAACACAGCGAGACTCTTCGAACATGGCTGAATCAACCCTCTGGTGGCTGGCTACCGGTGGCGCCATCGCAGTGGAACTGCTGACCGGCACCTTTTACCTGCTGATGCTCGCCGTCGGCCTGGCGGCCGCAGCCCTTTCGGCCCACCTGGGCATGAGCCAGACCGTGCAGATTGTGGTTGCCGCCGCGGTTGGCGGGGGTGCCGTGGTCACCTGGCACCTGCGACAGATGCGGCGCCCCAACCAGGAACCACCGGCCCAGGCCAACGCCAACGTCAATCTGGACATTGGCGAAATCGTGCAGGTGGACGCATGGAACGCAGACGGCACGGCCGACGTGCATTACCGCGGCGCGCACTGGACAGCGCTGCCTCGCAACGGCATCGTGGCAGGCACCGGCCCGCACCGTGTGGTCGAACTGGTGGGCAGTCGGCTGCTGGTCGACAAGATCTAGTCAAAAAATCACAACAGGAAACGCCATGGAAATTGCACTCGTACTACTCGTCATCGCCGTCATCTTTATCAGCCGCAGCATCAAGGTCGTGCCCCAGCAGCACGCCTGGGTCATCGAGCGCCTGGGCAAATACCACAGCACCCTCACCCCGGGCCTGAACATCCTGGTGCCCTTTGTGGACCGGGTCGCCTACAAGCATGTGCTCAAAGAAATCCCGCTGGACATTGCCAGCCAGGTCTGCATCACGCGTGACAACACGCAGTTGCAGGTGGACGGCATTCTGTACTTCCAGGTGACCGATGCCATGCGCGCCAGCTACGGCTCCAGCAACTACATCGTGGCCATCTCGCAACTGGCCCAGACCAGCCTGCGCTCGGTCATCGGCAAGCTCGAACTGGACAAGACCTTTGAGGAGCGCGACATCATCAACGCCCAGGTGGTGGCAGCGATTGACGAGGCCGCATTGAACTGGGGCGTGAAGGTGCTGCGCTATGAAATCAAGGACCTGACGCCACCGAAAGAAATCTTGCACGCCATGCAGGCGCAAATTACCGCCGAGCGCGGTAAGCGCGCCCTGATTGCCGCCTCCGAGGGCCGCCGCCAGGAGCAGATCAATATCGCCACCGGCGAGCGCGAGGCCTTTATCGCCCGCTCCGAGGGTGAAAAGCAGGCCGCCATCAACCAGGCCCAGGGCCAGGCTGCCGCCATCACCGCCGTGGCCGATGCCACAGCCGGCGCGATTGAGCGCATTGCCGCCGCCATCCGCCAGCCCGGCGGCGAGCAGGCCGTGCAACTCAAGGTGGCTGAAAAAGCGGTGGAGGCCTATAGCAAGGTGGCATCCGACGCCACCACCACGCTGATCATCCCCGGCAATATGAGCGAGGTATCCACCCTGATCGCCACCGCCATGAAGATGCTGCAAACAGGCAAGTAGCAAACTGTTACAGACGCTTCATCCGGTGTTTACGCCGGGAGCGCATTGTCGGGTTGTGGCGAGTTAACGCCTCCCTGCTTCCTCCCTGGCAGGCCATCACCCGATGGTTTTGACCCAGCCTTTGTGCTGGGTTCTCTTTTTGAGAACCATGCCAAACGCTTTGATACATGTCATGGTCTGCCGCAAACCGGCGCCCTACGCTTGCCCCTGTTTTCAACCCACGCCAAAGAAAAGGGGCACGTATGAAAGTAATTCGTTCTGGCGCAGCCGGTCTGTGCATGGCCTGTGGCCTGCTATTCGCCAACGCAGGCCATGCCGCCGATGCACCGGTTCCGCCCCAGTTGGGCTCGGTGGAGCGCGCCAAGGCCGGCCGGGCCAGTGAACTGCTGGATGCCGCCGTGGCCTTCCTGCGGCGCAACGGCACCGAGGCGGCTTTCCAGGCCTTCAATGACCCCCAGGGCAGTTTTGTTTACGGTCCCTACTACGTCTTTGTGGTGGACTCTGGGGGCCTGATGCGCGCCAACGGAGGCACCCAGATGTCCCTGGCTGGTGTGAATGCCCTGGACCTGCGTGACGCTGCAGGCAAGCCGTTCATCCGCGACCTGTTGGCCACTGCTGCGCTCAAGCCCACTGGATCGGTCGAATACCGCTGGCTGAATCCGGAAGACCACCGCATCGAGGTCAAGGTCAGCCTGTATGCCAAGGTGGACTCCTATGTTGTCAGCGTTGGCTACTACACACCCCGCGCCACGCGCCAGGAAGCCCAGGCACTGCTGGAGCGTGCGGTGGACTTTCTGAAGCAAGCCGGCCCGGAGCAGGCCTTTAGCGCCTTCAACAATCCGCAGGGCGGCTACATGCAGGACGACCAGTATGTGTTTGCCGTGGGCCTGGACGATGGCCGCTACCGCGCCTCGGGCGCATCGCCCCAGCTCAACGGCATGGATGTGCGGGGCATGAAAGACGCTGCCGGCACCCCTTTGTTTGAAAACATGATTAGCCTGGCCCGCAAGTCCGGCAGTGGAACGGTGGAATACGTTTGGCGCAACCCGGCCACCAATGCGGTGGAAACCAAGCACACGCTGATACAGCGTGTGGGTGATGTGTTGCTGGGCGTGGGCTACTACACGCGCTAACACGCTGCAGCCAAGCACCGCGGCCCGCCCGCCACCCGGCGCAGCGGGCCGTTTTTGCGCCCAACAAAAAAGCCCCAGCTTCACAGGGAAACTAGGGCTTCTAGGTGCTTGTCGTGGACTGGTTAAGACCCACAAAGACTTTTTTCTGGCGGAGCAGGCGGGATTCGAACCCGCGGTGGGTTTAACCCCACGCACGCTTTCCAGGCGTGTGACTTAAACCACTCATCCACCGCTCCAGAGCCTCGTATTCTAGCATCAAGCAAGGGCCGGTTTTGACCTTGCGCAGCTTTAGTTGCGATCCGATGGGTCGGGCAAGGCCTGCTCAATGGCTTCGCGCACGGCCTCTTCAATCTGCAGGTGCAGTGACGGCAGCAAGGCGCTGTACTGGGCCTCAAAAAGTTCCTGGGCGATATTGCGCAACTCGGCTTCCAGTTGCGGGCGCACCAGCTTGATGAGTTGCTGCGCCAAGGCGTGGCGGTCCGGGACCACAGGCACTGGCGGCGCCGGGGTGTAGGCAGGCGCCGGCACCTCCATCGCCGTGGAGGCTTGCTCGCTCACAGGCGGGGCCACCACCTTGCCCAGATCGGCGGGATGGACCACCTCGGTCAGCGTGGGCAGGTAACGGGGTGGCAAGCGGCTGCTCATGTCACTCCCCTGCCCGGCTCTTCAGGTCGTGCCGGGTGATGGTGTAACCCCGTTCGGTGTACAGCTTCCAGCGCTGGCGGGCCAGGTTGCGCTCCTGCTCGTCGGTGCTGACGACTTCGATGACGCGTTGAAACTGCTCAAACTCCTTGGGCACGTCGTCCGCCAGGTTCACAAGAATCGGAAAGTCGGTATCCAGTGCCCCATCGGCATCCACCAGCAGAACAGACGATCGCCCGCGCACGGCATCGGCCGCCGATTGATCGCAATGGGTAATGAAGTCAGTCGGCCCCAGGTTCCACAGGGCGGCATCCAGCGCGGCACCGATTTCCGGGCTGCTGCGAACCACCAGGCGTGCACCGGTGGCCGCAGCCTTGCGCAACAGACGACAGGCGTAGGCGAGCCGGTCGGGCGCGCCGAAGTGGAAAGCGACTTCAGTCACCGCCATCAGGCGCCGGCCTGGGCCAGCAGGTATTCCACCAGCAGGCCGACGGGCCGGCCGGTTGCGCCCTTGCTGGCGCCGCTCTTCCAGGCCGTGCCGGCAATGTCCAGATGGGCCCAGGGGTATTGGGCGGTAAAGCGCTGCAGGTATTTGGCCGCCGAGACCGCGCCGCCGGCACGCCCGGCCACATTGGCCATATCGGCAAACGAGGTCTTCAGGCCTTCACCGTATTCTTCATCCAGCGGCATCTGCCAGCACAGGTCTTGCGCCGCCTCGCCGGCTGCACTCAGTGCCTTGGCCAGATCGGCGTCGGGCGAAAACAGGCCGCTGCGCACATTACCCAAAGCCACGACGCAGGCGCCGGTCAGGGTGGCAATATCCACCACGGCGCGCGGCTTGAAGCGTTCGGCGTAGGTCAGTGCGTCGCACAGCACCAGGCGGCCTTCGGCATCGGTATTGAGGATTTCAATGGTCTGGCCGCTCATGCTGGTGACCACATCACCGGGCTTGACCGCGCGGCCGTTGAGCAGGTTCTCGCAGGACGGGATCAGTCCGACCACATTGATGGCCGGCTTGAGCTCGGCCAGGGAACGGAACACGCCCAGCACGCTGGCCGCGCCGCACATGTCAAACTTCATCTCGTCCATCTCGGCCGCGGGTTTGATGGAGATGCCGCCGCTGTCAAAGGTGATGCCCTTGCCCACCAGCACCGTGGGCGCTGCCGCTTTGGCCGCGCCGTTGTACTTGAGGACGATGAAACGCAGCGGCTCGTCCGAACCCTGGGCCACAGCCAGGAAGGCGCCCATGCCCAGCTTGGCCACTTCCTTGGGGCCCAGCACCTCACAACTGATCTTGCCGTGCTTGGCGGCCAGCGCCTCAGCGGCCTTGGCCAGCAAGCTGGGCGTGGCGTGGTTGGCCGGACGGTTGCCCCATTCCTTGGCCAGTTCCACACCCCGCACCACGGCGACGGCCCGCCCAAAGGCGGCTTGCAGGTCTGGCGCATTGCTGGCCGTCAGCAGCACGGCATGCAGGGTGCGCCCTTCGGGCTTGGACTTGGTGGTGGTGTAGCTGTAGCTGCCATCGGCCACGGCCGACACGGCTGCGCGCACCGACGCGTCGCGCGCCGGGCCGGCAAAAGCCAGCACCAGTTTCTTCAACTGGTCCGACTTGACGCTGGCCAGGGCAGCTGCAATGCCGCTGCGCACCTGCTTGGCACTGCCGTCGCCGATGCCGGCAATCACCACCCGGCTGGCCTGGGCCAGTGCAGGTTTGTACAGCGACAAAATTTTGCCGGCCTTGGTCTGGGCATCGCCGTCCTTGATGGCACGCCCCACCAGGGCCGTGAAACCATCCCGGCCCGGCTTGAAGCTGTCCGGCACCAGCACCAGCAGCGCATCACATTTTTCGGTGGCAGCCTCGTGCAGGCTCAGGGGCTTCAGTTCAAAGTTCATAATTGGCTCACTTCCTTGTTCGCAATGTTATTCCATTCCTCTATTCGCAAAGAACTGGCCCGCAGTTTCGGCGCCACGCTGGTGGTGCTGGCCACCGTGGTGATGACCATGACCCTGATCCGCACCGTGGGCGAGGCCTCGCGCGGCACGTTCAACCCCACGGATGTGATGATCGTCATGGGCTATACCGTGCTGTCCGACATGCCGACGATTCTGTCCATGAGCCTTTTTATCGCCGTGCTGAGCGTGCTCACGCGCATGTACAAAGACAGCGAGATGGTGATCTGGTTTGGCAGCGGCCGTGGCCTCACCGCGCTGCTGACGCCGCTGTACCGCTTTGCCTGGCCGATTCTGGTGGTGATTGTGGTGCTGGCGTTTTTCATTCTGCCCTGGGCCTTCGGGCGCATCGAAGACCTGCGCGACCGCTATGAAAAACGCGGCGATATTGCCCGCATCGAACCCGGACAGTTTCAGGAATCGGCCAACGGCGACCGGGTCTTCTTCATCGAGAAGAACTCCGAAAACAAGCAGACCGGCAACAACGTCTTCATCGCCACCAATGAGCAAAGCAAGGAAACCATCACCTCGGCCCGCAGCGGCCATATTGAAGTGATTGGCAGTGACAAGTTCCTGGTACTGCAGAACGGGCAGCGGTTGGAGAAATCTGCCGGCAAAAAGGAGCTCACGGTCAGCGTGTTTGAGCGCTATGGCGCGCGCGTGGGCGCGGATGATGTATCGGCGCGCAGCTACATCCCCACCAGCTCCATCAGCTCACTGGAGCTGTTCCAGAACCCCACGGCCAGAAACCTGGCGGAGCTGTCGTGGCGCGTGGGCCTGGCGCTGGCGGCCTTCAACTTCATCGTGATCGGCATTGCCGCCGCCGGCACCAACCCGCGTGTGGGGCGCACCGCCAACCTGGGCTTTGCCTTTCTGATTTTTGTGGTGTATTTCAACTTTCTGGTGCTGGGCAAGAGCTGGGTGGAATCCGGCCAGGTGCAATTCGCTCCCTTCCTGCTGGTGTTGCATGGCGGCGCACTGGCGCTGGGCATGTTGTGGCTGACCAAGCGCCACAACAACTGGGTGCTGCGCTGGCGCCCGCGCGCACGGCCTGCCGCTGCCGAAAGCAGCGCGCCATGAAGACCGTACGCCGCCTGCTGTTCCGCGAGGTTGTGATTGCCGTGGCGCTGGTGACGCTGGGCTTTGTGTCACTGTTTTTCTTCTTCGACTTTGTGGAGGAGCTGCAGTCGGTCAACCATATCGGCGCCATCGGCTACCGCATTCCCCAGGCCCTGATCTACATCGGCCTGATGATGCCCAGCCACGTCTATGAGCTCATGCCCATTACCGTACTGATCGGCACCATTTTTGTGATGGCCCGGCTGGCGCAGAGCTCGGAGTTCACCATTTTGCGCACCAGCGGTCTGGGCCCCTGGCGTGCCCTGCGCATCCTGCTGAGCCTGGGGCTGGCCTTTGTGTTCTTCACCTTCGCCGTAGGCGACTACATGGCCCCACTGGCCGACAAGACGGCGCAGTTGCTCAAGGCCCGCTTTCAAGGCCAGGTCACAGTGGGCAAGACCGGTGCCTGGCTGAAGGAAAAGCAGGCCTATGGCAACTACGCAGTCAACGTAGGGGCGCTGGCCAGCGACGGCAGCATGAAGGATGTGCGCATTTTTGAGTTTGACAACCTGGGGCATCTGGTTTCCATGACCCAGGGCCAGACCGCCAGCTTTGGCGAACATGACGACTGGCTGCTGAGCACCGTGGACCGCACCGAATTCACCACGGCAGGCGCCAAGGACGGGCGGGTTGACCGTGTTTTTTCAGACAGCTTCCGCTGGCCGACGGGCGTGACTGCAGAAATGGTGGCCGCCGCGGTGCTCAAGCCGGAGCGCATGAGCACCATCGACCTGTTTCAGTACATGCAGCACCTGAGTTCCAACAACCAATCGGCACAAAAATACGAAATCCAGTTCTGGAAAAAGGTGTTTTATCCGCTGAGCTGTCTGGTGATGGTGGTGCTGGCCCTGCCCTTTGCCTACTTCCACTTTCGCTCCGGTAGCATTGCCAGCTATGTGTTTGGCGGTGTGATGGCCGGCATCAGCTTTGTGCTGCTCAACAACGTGCTCAGCGACC
This sequence comes from Comamonadaceae bacterium, assembly GCA_947372425.1. Lineage (GTDB taxonomy): Bacteria > Pseudomonadota > Gammaproteobacteria > Burkholderiales > Burkholderiaceae_C > Allorhodoferax. Next base: position 12,123 of record CANBTQ010000006.1, read on the forward strand.
TGGGCACCCTGCAGGGCTGGCAACCCTGGTTTACCGCGGCGCTGCCGGGGCTGATTTACTCCATGCTGTCGCTCACAGCATTTACCTGGCTGGTCTTGCGACGATGAACCCAACCGATCAACACGCCGTCATCCTGTTTGCACACGGCTCGCGCGACCCGCTCTGGCACAAACCCATGGAGGCCGTGGCCGCGCAGATGGCACTGAACAGCCCCGCCAGCCTGGTGCGCTGTGCCTACCTGGAGTTGAGCCAGCCCGACCTGCCGGCGGCCTGCCAGGAACTGGTCGAGGCGGGTGTCCGTGCCATCACCATCGTGCCCATGTTTCTGGGCGTGGGCCGCCACGCCCGCGAAGACCTGCCCATGCTGGCTGCGCAGTTGCGCGCTGCCTATCCGCAGGTGGCGATTGCAGTCAAGCCGGCGGTGGGCGAAGACCAGCGCCTGATTCAGCTGCTGGCCGCCATATCAGCCGAATAGGCGCGGGCCGACCCCGCTACCCGCACTACTGACCCGCCGTCGGGGTATCCGGGTTCTGTGCGACCTTTGCACGGATGCTGACCAGCACCGAGCCGCCGGCCGCCAGCTTGCCCAGGTCCCAATGCACAAAGCGGTATTCGGCGTAGGGCACCGGCTGCATCAGGGTTGAGCCGCTGGCGTTCACCACCTTTCTCAGCAAGGGTTCCGGGCCAAACTGTGAATCCTTCAGCGCCACTGCATGGGCAATCGCCGGGGTGGACCGGGCACTGTCCTTGATGTACTCCACTGCCTCCGGCACCGGCAAAGTCGCCACCACGGCCAGCACGTTGGCACTCCGGTTGGTATAAGTGGCCTGGTATTCCAGCATATCGCCCGGAACCACCAGACTGGCGTCCGTCAGGCGGCTCTGACCCTTATCGTCCGTCAGCACCTTGAACTGCTTCAGATTGACCACGATAGGGGCCTGGCTCTTCGGATTCGCCTGCGCATCGGCATCGGCTGCGTACGCTGCAGCCGGCACCAGGCCCGCCATCAACAAGCCAGCCACCAGCGCAAACAGGGGGGGAAACACTTTTCGGGTTTTGCTCAACATGAATTCTTTCCTCGTTAAAAGTCCGTTCGGTATGTATTTTTGGGGACTCCCACTCCAGTATGAATGCTTGTTTTGCGAAAGACAACTGGGAACGCCGGGCGCCAACACGGTGGATAATGAATCCAAAGATCATTCTTTTTAGGTATTAGTGTTTTCAAGAGCCCGATATGAACCTCCACCAATTCCGCTTCGTACAAGAGGCTGCGCGCCGCAACCTCAACCTGACCGAGGCTGCCAAAGCGCTGCACACCTCGCAGCCCGGCGTCTCCAAGGCCATCATCGAGCTGGAAGAAGAGCTGGGCATTGAAATTTTTGCCCGCCACGGCAAGCGCCTCAAGCGCATTACCGAGCCCGGCCAGCACGTGCTCAAAAGCATTGAGCTGATCATGGGCGAGGTGGGCAACCTCAAGCGCATCGGCGAGCAATACAGCAACCAGGACAGCGGCACACTGTCCATCGCCACCACCCACACCCAGGCCCGCTATGTGTTGCCCGAGCGCGTGGCCGCCCTGCGCGCCGCCTACCCCAAGGTGAACATCAGCATGCACCAGGGCGCGCCCGCGCAGGTGGCCCGCATGCTGATTGACGATGTGGCCGAGATCGGCATTGCCACCGAGTCACTGGCCGACTACGCCGAACTGGTCACCCTGCCCTGCTACGAGTGGCAGCACATGCTGGTGCTGCCGGCGGACCATCCCCTGGCCAAAAAAGAGGCCATCACGCTGCAGGACGTGGCCAAAGAACCGCTGATCACCTACCACCCCTCGTTTACCGGCCGCACCAAGATCGACCTGGCCTTTGCCCATGCCCATCTGGAGCCGCGCATTGCGCTCGAAGCCATCGATTCGGACGTGATCAAGACCTATGTGCGCCTGGGACTGGGCGTCGGCATCGCTGCCGAAATGGCGGTGCAGGACATTGTGGACGACTGCGCCAACAACGGCGGCAAGGGTGGCTTGGTGACGCGCCCCGCCGGCCAGTTATTCGGCCAGAACATTGCGCGCGTGGCCTTCAAGCGCAGTGCCTACCTGCGCAACTTTGTCTACACCTTTGCCGAGTTGCTCAGCAACCGCCTGAGCCGTGACCTCATCATCAAGGCCATGAACGGCCATGTGAACGACTACGAGCTGTAAACGATGCCCTCTGAAGCACCCAGCCTGCCGGCGTTCACCCCTGCACTCAGCAGCCGCCTGCCCCAGGTCGGCACCACCATCTTCAGCGTGATGTCGGCCCTGGCGGCCGAACACCAGGCCGTCAACCTGGGCCAGGGTTTTCCGGACTTTGCCTGCGACCCGGCCCTGGTGAACGCCGTAACTGCAGCCATGCAGGCCGGCCACAACCAGTACCCGCCCATGGTCGGTGTGCCGGTGCTGCGCCAGGCCATTGCCGCCAAGATCGAGGCCCTGCACCAGTACCGCTACAACGCGGACACCGAAATCACCATCACGGCCGGTGCCACCCAGGCCATACTCACCGCCATTCTGGCCATCGTGCACCCCGGCGACGAGGTGATCGTGCTGGAGCCCTGCTACGACAGCTATGTGCCCAATATCGAACTGGCCGGTGGCGTGGCCGTGCGTGTGCCCCTCACGCCCGGCACCTTTCGGCCCGACTTTGCAAAAATCGCCGCGGCCATGACACCGCGCACCCGGGCCATTCTCGTCAACAGCCCGCACAACCCCAGCGCCACCATCTGGTCCGAAGCCGACATGCGGGCCCTGCAGGACTTGCTGGCCCCCACCAATGTGCTGCTGATCAGCGACGAGGTCTATGAGCACATGGTGTTTGACGGCCGGCAGCACCAGAGCGCGGCCCGTTTTCCGGGCCTGGCCGCGCGCGCCTTTATCGTCAGCAGCTTTGGCAAGACCTACCATGTGACTGGCTGGAAGGTCGGCTACGTGGCCGCGCCCGCGTCCTTGAGCGCCGAGTTCCGCAAGGTGCACCAGTTCAACGTGTTCACCGTCAACACGCCGGTGCAATATGCGCTGGCCGCCTACATGGCCGACCCGGCGCCGTATCTGGACCTGCCCGCGTTTTACAGCGCCAAGCGTGACCTGTTCCGCGACGGCCTGGCCAAGACCCGCTTCAAGCTCCTGCACACCGAAGGCAGCTACTTCCAGTGCGTGGACATTTCCGCGGTGAGCGACCTGGGCGAGGCCGACTTTTGCCAATGGCTGACCCGCGAGATCGGCGTGGCCGCCATTCCGTTGTCGGCCTTTTACGGCAACGGGTTTGACCAGCGCGTGGTGCGCTTCTGCTTTGCCAAGCAGGATGCCACCCTGCTGGCGGCACTGGAGCGCTTGCAAAAGTTGTAGCCGGTTGTCGATCGGCCAACCGCAGAGGCACGATCTAGCGGCACACGTCCGCCACAAACTGCGCCAGGGGCATGGGCTTGCCAAAAAAGTAGCCCTGAAAGGCATGGCAGCCGCGTTGCTCCAGAAACGCCTGCTGCTCCCGGGTTTCAACGCCTTCGGCAATCACATTCAGGCCCAGGGCTTCTGTCATGGCAATAATGGTCTGCACGATGGCCGCATCGTTCGGGTCGGTGGTGATGTCGCGCACAAAACTCTGGTCAATTTTGAGCTGGTCCAGGGGCAACAGTTTCAGGTATTGCAGCGACGAATACCCGGTGCCGAAATCGTCCATGGAAAAGCTGATGCCCAGCAACTTGAGCTCCCGCATTTTGAAAATGGTGTCCTCTACCTGCTCCAGCACGATGCTTTCGGTCAGCTCCAGTTTCAGGTGCGACGGCTTGGCCGACGTCTGTACCAGCGCGCGGCGCACCTGGTCCACAAAATCGGCCTGGTGAAATTGCTTGGCACTCACGTTAACCGCCAGGGTCAGGTCGCGCAAACCGGGGTGTGACTGCCAGGCCTTCAACTGGGTGCAGGCGGTATGAACCACCCACAGGCCGATCGGCACGATGGCCCCGGTTTCCTCCGCCAGGGGAATGAACTGCGCCGGCGACACCAGGCCGCGTACCGGGTGCGCCCAGCGCAACAGCACCTCTGCACCCGTGGTGTGCCCCAGGGTGTTCACCTGCTTCTGGAAATACAGCTGCAATTGATTCTTGGCGAGGGCCTGGCCCAGGTCGGAAACCAGGCCCATGCGCTCTTCCAGATCGGACTGCATCTTGGGGTCAAAAAAGCGAATGGTGTTGCGGCCGGCGCTCTTGGCCTGGTACATCGCGGTATCGGCGTGCTTGAGCAGGGAATCCACCGTTGCAATCGTATCTTTGAACAGGACAATGCCGATGCTGGCCGTGATCCGGGCCTGAACCGCCCCCAGCTGAAACGGGGTCAGCAGTGCGCTGCGAACCTTTTCGGCTACCAGCTCAGCCTGTGCCGCGGCATCACCGGAGTGCACATGCAAGCCTTCCAGCAGGATGCTGAACTCATCCCCGCCCGGCCGCGCCACCATGCCCTCTTCACGCATGCATTTGCTCAGCAACCGGGCCACCTCCTCCAGCAACTGGTCGCCCTGGTCCGGGCCCATGGTGTCATTGAAGGTTTTGAAATCATCCAGGTCCAGCAGCAGCAAAGCCCCGTGGCGGTGCGTGTGCGCGCTGACCGCCATGGCCTTTTGCAGGCCATCCTTCAGCAGTTGCCGGTTGGGAAGGCCGGTGAGCGAATCAAAATGCGCCAGCTGGTGAATCTGCTCCTGGGCACGCTTTTGCGCGGTGATGTCGTCATATACCCCCAGAATGCCCACGCTCTCGCCCTGGGGCCCCAGCAGCGGCACTTTGGAGGTGCGCAGCCATATCTGCTGGCCGTCGGGTGTTGTCTGCGGCTCTTCAAAATTGAGCTGGGAGGCGCCGCTGTGCATCACCCGAAGGTCGTCGGCACGGTACAGCTCTGCCTGGGCATGCCAACCCAGTTCTGCGTCCAACTTGCCCACCAGGTCTTCCGGGTTTTGCATGCCGGCGTCCCGCGCAAACGAGCGGTTGCAGCCCAGGTAGCGTGACGCGTTGTCCTTCCAGAAGATGCGCAGCGGCGCCGTCTCCAGCACCTGGCGCATCATGGCGTTGACGGACAGCAGTTGCTGCTCTGCGGCTTTTTGCTCGGTGAGGTCCACAAAATAGGAAAATGTCCGCGCGCCCTGATCCGTGAGCACTCTCTTGGACGACACCATGAATGGAAAGCGGGTGCCATCACGGCGCAAACCGATGCTGGCGTAAGCGTCGTCCGATGCTGCACCCTGTGCGCGCAAGCGGGTGAGCGCCTCGGTTTGTGCGCGTGCTTCCGGTGCGATGCAAACCGTTATGGCCTGGTTGCGCAACTCGTCCACGCTGTCGTAGCCGAACAGCTTCAGGAATGCCCCGTTGGCATCGACGATGATGCCATCGCAGGACAGGCCCACACCCATGGGGCTGAGTTCAATCAAGGTCTGAAACTGGCTTTCAATCCGCCGCAGCGAGTGTTGAAGTTGGTCCTGCGCAGCACGCGAAGCCTGTTGCTGCGCATCCTGGGTGCGACACAGCACAATGGCCCGGGCCAACTGGGCCAGCACCGGTTGCAGCACCTGCTCCAGTTTGAAGGCGGTTGCGGGCGCCTCGATCGCCAACAAGACAATCACACCATTGCCTTCCAGAGGCATTCTGAAAAACGATTGGTACTTGCTGCGCGTTGTGCCCAGCTGTGCCAGCAACGTTGCCGGCAGCGTTGCGTGTTCGGCGCAGCCCCACAGCAATTCGCAAGGCATGCTCAGGGGCTTGCCAATCCGCTCAATCAACTCAAAATCACCCACCGCCGCCTCCATGCGGGCCGGCACAACAGCGTCCGGCCCTTGGCAGGGCAGCAAATCCAGGCAGACAAAACCGGCTGAAAACGAGGTGTGGTACAGCAGCCGCTGCAACGTTTTGGTCAGCAGCGGCTTGAGCCGGACCTCACCGCCAATGGTCACCGACAGGTCGTACAGGACCGGCAGAATGTGTTGGTGCGGCATGGCTTGTACCTACCAGCGCGCAGCCACCAGCGTCGCATTGTGAAACAGCGGGTAGCCGTGCAGGGTGGACCCGCCAATCTCGCCCAGCGACAGGGCACCGGCAATGCCGGCGGCCTTGGTGCGTTGCCCGAACGCGTGCAACTCCACGCTCGCCTTCTCCAGCCCCAGGTGCATGCGCCGCCCGGCACAGTAAAACAAGAGCAGTTCGGCACCCGCGCTGTCTCCATTCATGGCCGCCAGTCCATCCACCAGCACCTGCAGGGTCTCCAGGCTGTCCACCGAAGGGCTCTTCAGCAGAGTCAGCACGGAATTGGCGGGCACTTCGCCCACGCAGAACAGGGAGCCGTCGTCCTTGCGCATCACCGGGATACGCACCACCACATGGTGGTTGGCCCGCACAATGCCAAAGGGAAAATGCACCGCGTGCTCATAAAAATTTTCGGCAGTAATCTGCACGCCATACTGGCTTTGCACCAGTTCCTGGTAGACCTCGAAAGCCGGCCGCCAGTCGATTTGCGAGATGCAATTGCCGAGGGTGCTGGTGGCATAAACCGTTTGCGCCGGTGCCTGGTAACCGTGCTCCAGAATAGCGCCCCGGTGCTCCGGCAGCAGCACCATCAACACACCGTTGCGCACCAGACGCTGCCCGTCAAACAGGCAAGCCATGGGCGCAAAGGTCTCGCTGCCTGCGTTGGCGCCAGCATAGTGCACGCGGTTGGCAAGGTGAAGGTACAAATCGTCCAGCAAGCTACCGATGTTGGGCACCATGGCGTCAAACAGCATGAACAGCGTGGCCTCAGCCGGCCCCTGCATCTGCCCCGCAATATGCCGGGCTATGGTCTGCATCAATTCCCCGGCCGCGTCGGCCTCTGTAGGAAGGTCTGCGTGCAACTGGTAAAAGGGCATCACATCGAAGCGCAGCAGCCAAAGCCCGTCGGTGCGGAATGTGCCATCCCGAACCAGCGCAGGGAAAATCCCTCCCACCAGCGGGATGCCTCTGGCGGTGCACTGCGACTGCAACAGAGCCACCTGGTCTTTGCGCGCTTCCGGCAGAAAGGCGCATACACCCATGTGCGGATACCTAGAACGCCATTCGGAGAGGGTTTCTTCCAGCAAGACGGAATCCGCCCCCGGCAAAAAACACAATTTGGCTAGTTTGTTCATCCCTAACTCGCTTTATTTTTTGGTCGTCGCCGATGCATCCATCGCGACAGCTCCGAGTATCGGACGGAATCAGGTCTGCTTCAACAAATTGTGGCCGGCAACGGTTCGTTCAAGGCCCCGGGCCGCGCACACCCCAGGGTAAACCACAGGCACTAAGCCAACTGCGCCCAGGCCTTGTCCAGCCGCTTCACGCTCACCGGCTGCGGCGTGCGCAGCTCCTGCGCGAAAAAGCTCACGCGCAGTTCCTCCAGCAACCAGCGGAACTCCAGCATGCGGTCGTCCACCACGCCCTTGCGCTCGGCCACCAGGCGCCAGTAGCGCTGCTCCAAGGGGCGCAGCTCGGCCAGGCGGGCGGCGTCGCGGGCCGGGTCGGCGCGGTATTTGTCCAGCCGCAGGGTGATGGCCTTGAGGTAGCGCGCCAGATGCTGCAGCCGGTCCCAGGGTGCGGCATGCAGAAAGCGTTTGGGCATCAGGCGCTGCAACTGCTGGGCGGCATCCACGGCCGCCTCGCCAGCGGCCTTGCTGTCCTTGATCTTGCGTGCGGCGGTGGCGTATTCCAGCAGGATGACGCCGGCCATGCGCGCCACTTCGCTGGATATCAGGGTTAGCCGGCCACGGCCCTCCTCCACGCGCTTCTTGAAGGCAAATTCGTCGGTGGGCAGGGGCTCGATCAGAAAGGCCCGGTCCAGCGCCAGGGCAATGATTTGTTCGCGCAGCTCCTCGATGGTGCCGCCGCCGCTGTCCTTGGCCTCGGTCTTGCCCACCTGCATAAAGGTCACGGCCATTTTTTGCAGGTCGGGGATGTTCTTTTCCAGGTACTTCAGCGCGTCCTTGATCTGCAGCGCAAACAGGCGGCGCAGGCCGGCGCGGTGTTTGGCGTGGGCCGTTTCGGGCTCGTCGAAGACCTCGATGGTGACGGCGTCGCCGGCATCGATCAGGGCCGGGAAGCCAATCAGCGTCTGGCCGCCCTTGCGGATTTCCAGCAGCTCGGGCAACTCGCCAAAAGTCCAGGCGGTGTGGCGCTTGTCGGTGGCCGCCGGTGCCGTGTTACTGCTTGCCGGGGCTGCTGCACTGCCCGCTTGTGCGCCGCGCTGCATACCGGCCGCTGCTGCCATGGCCTGGGCCGCACCGGTTGCCCCCGCGCGACCCGCCGGGCTGGTTGGGCTGGCGTTTGCCGCTTCCGGCGCAGCCTGCGCACCCTGTCCCAGTTTGAGATTGGCCAGCGCCTGAAACGCCCCGCGCGCCTGCTTGCCCCATTCGGCTTTCAACGCACCCAGGTTGCGACCATGACCCAGCACGCGGCCATGCTCATCCACCACGCGGAAGTTCATGAAGAAGTGCGGCGTGAGCATGTCGACCTTGATGTCGGCCCGGGCGACATCCACCGCCGTGGCATCGCGCACCAGTTTCAATACGGCATCGGTCAGGCCGCCGGCGCCAAAGCGCTCCGGCGCATTCAGTACCTCGGCAAACTTGGCCGCGGTATCGGGCAGCGGCACCAGGCGCGAGCGCGGGCGCTGGTGCAGGGTTTTGATCAGCGCCTGGATCTTCTCGCGCAGCATGCCGGGCACCAGCCATTCGCAGCGCTCCTCGTTCACCTGGTTGAGCACAAACAGCGGCACGGTCACAGTCAGGCCGTCGTGCGCGTCACCGGGCTCGTGCAGATAGGTGGCAGCGCAGTCCACCCCGCCCAGGCGAATCGTCTTGGGGAAGCTGGCGGTGGTAATGCCGGCCGCCTCATGCCGCATCAACTCCTCACGCGTCAGGCGCAGCAGCGTGCTCTCGCGCCGCCCACCGGCGTGTTGCGGGTTGTACGGCGGCTTTTTGGACTCTTCGCGGTACCAGTTTTCAAAGCTATAGCCGCTGCACACATCGGCTGGCAACTGCTGGTCGTAAAAGGCGTAGATCAGCTCGTCGTCCACCAGCACGTCCTGGCGGCGCGCCTTGTGCTCCAGGTCTTCCACCTGTTTGATGAGCTTCTGGTTCGCGGCCAGAAAGGGCAGCGGCGTCTCCCACTGGTTGTTGACCAGGGCTTCGCGGATAAAGATTTCGCGCGCACCGACCAGGTCGATGCGGCCGTAGTTCACCTTGCGCCCGCTGTAGACCACGATGCCATACAGCGTGGCGCGCTCCAGCGCCACCACCTCGGCCGCCTTTTTCTCCCAGTGCGGGTCCAGCAACTGTTTCTTCAACAAATGGCCGCCCACCTGCTCCAGCCATTGCGGCTCGATCGCGGCAATGCCACGGCCAAACAGACGCGTGGTCTCCACCAGCTCGGCCGCCACAATCCAGCGCCCCGGTTTCTTCACCAGGTGCGCACCGGGATGCGGGTAGAACTTGATGCTGCGTGCGCCCAGGTATTCGCCGTTGGCGCCATCGGTCTCCAGCTTGCAGCCGACATTGCCCAGCAGACCGGACAGCATGGACAGATGCAGTTGCTCGTAAGACGCGGGGGCCGTGTTCAGCCGCCACTTGTGCTCCGCCACCACCGTGTGCAGCTGGGTGTGGATGTCTTTCCACTCGCGCACGCGGCGCATATTGATGAAGTTCTGGCGCAGCAGCTGCTCGTACTGGCGGTTCGTGACCTTGTGCTGGCCGACGACGCCGGTCGTGGCCGTGGTGTGGCGCTCGCCGCGCGCATCGTGGATCCATTTCCACAGGCGCAGGTAGCCACTGAACTCGCTCTTCTCGTCGTCAAACTTGGCGTGCTGCTGGTCGGCCTGTTGCTGCGCGTCCATGGGCCGATCGCGCACGTCCTGCACGCTCAAAGCGGAGGCAATCACCAGCACCTCGTCCAGCGCGCTGCGGGAGCGCGCCTCCAGAATCATGCGGCCCACGCGCGGGTCCAGCGGCAGGCGCGAGAGCTCCTGGCCCAGCGGCGTGATTTCATTCGCCTCGTCCACCGCACCCAGTTCGTTGAGCAGTTGGTAGCCGTCGGCAATGGCGCGCCCGGACGGCATGTCGATGAACGGAAAGTCTTCCACCACGCCCAGGTGCAGCGACTTCATGCGCAGAATCACCCCGGCCAGCGAGCTGCGCAGGATTTCCGGATCGGTAAAGCGCTCGCGCCCGGCAAACTCCTTCTCGTCGTACAGGCGGATGCAAATGCCGTTGGCCACGCGCCCGCAGCGCCCGGCGCGTTGGTTGGCTGCCGCCTGGCTGATCGGCTCCACCAGCAACTGCTCCACCTTGCTGCGAAAGCTGTAGCGTTTGACGCGCGCCGTGCCGGCATCGATCACATAGCGAATGCCCGGCACCGTGAGCGAGGTTTCCGCCACATTGGTGGCCAGCACAATGCGTCGCCCGGTGTGGCCATCAAAAATGCGGTCCTGCTCGGCCGGTGACAGGCGCGCAAACAGCGGCAGCACCTCGGCATTGCGCATCAGCGGCTGGTGGCTCAGGTGCCTGCGCAGATGGTCCGCGGCCTCACGGATTTCGCGCTCGCCGGGCAAAAACACCAGGATGTCACCGGCGTTATGGGCATCGCGCCAGAGTTCGTCCACGCCATCGGCAATCGCGTTGTTGAGGTCGTATTCGCGCGATTCTTCAAACGGCCGGTAGCGCTGCTCCACCGGGAACATGCGGCCCGACACCATGATCACCGGTGCCGGTCCGTTCTTGCTAGCGAAGTGCCGCGCAAACCGGTCCGCATCAATCGTCGCCGAGGTCACCACAATCTTCAGATCCGGGCGGCGTGGCAGGAGCTGGCGCAGATAGCCCAGTAGGAAGTCGATGTTCAGGCTGCGCTCGTGCGCCTCGTCAATGATGATGGTGTCGTAGGCGGTCAGCAGCGGATCGGTCTGCGTCTCGGCCAGCAAGATGCCGTCGGTCATCAGCTTGACCGAGGCGTCCTTGCTGAGACGGTCCTGGAAACGCACCTTGAAGCCCACCACGTCGCCCAGCGGCGTTTTCAGTTCCTCGGCAATGCGCTTGGCCACGCTGCTGGCGGCAATACGGCGCGGCTGCGTGTGGCCAATCATCTTGCCGCGCGGCGCGGGGCGGCCGTCGGGCAGGGTCAGCGGGTAATTCAGCTTGCCGCGGCCCATGGCCAAGGCGATCTTGGGCAGCTGCGTGGTCTTGCCCGAGCCGGTCTCGCCGCAGACGATGATGACCTGGTGCTGGCGCATCGCCTCCATGATTTCGTCACGCTTGCCCGATACGGGCAGGGACTCGGGAAAATCGATGTGCAGGGGCGCAGTGGGGGAAGAGGAAATGGGTGCGTTCACCCGGCGATTATCCCCGCGCGCCTGCCGGGCGCTTGCAGCGCCCGCGATTCAGAATCCAATGCCGCTCCGTCAGGCAAGCGATGGCTCGTCCGTGCCCTTGAGCGCCTGCATCTTCTTGCCAAACTCACTGCCGGTATGGATCAGCATGACCAGGTAACGGTCCAACTGCTCCTTGGTAACGGCGCTGCCATGGTCCAGGTACTCCACGCAGGCCACCACGTTGTCCTGCCGGTCGTTCATATTGACCTTGGCCACCTTGCACAGGGTGTTGACATGGTTCATTGCCACCAGGGCATTGACCTTGTCTTCGTCCAGCTCCAGCGCATAAAAATTGGGCAAGAGCATGCGCACATAGCTCGCATCGTTCTTTGCAAACAGGTACAGCACGGCCACACCATCCAGGCTGACCGTGAAGTCCAGATTGCCCGCATCATCCTGCGTGGTCTTGCCTACGGTCCGGTCTTCCTGGGCGAGCAGGCCTTTGTAGCGTTCGGCGAGCGCCTGGATATCTGGTTCCTGCATCAGTTGGCTTCCGTAGAGGGTTGAATAAAGGACAGCAGTCTGTCCCGGTTGAGCACATGGTCCTGCAACAGGGCGGAGGCGATCCGGTCCAGCCGGGGGCGTCCGGCCGCCAGCAGTTCACTGGCGCGTGCAAACTGGGTCCGGATGATCTCCTGCGCTTCGCCGGCCAGTGCCGGCTCGGGCTGGCTCCACCAGTTGGGATGCAGCGTGCCAAAGCCATACAGGCCCACATAGCACTCCGCCAGACGCCTGGCGACGGCCAGATCGTTCTGCTTGCCGGCCCCGCCAGCACCGGTGCTGGTCTTCTCCTTGCCATAGACCAGTTCCTCTGCCGCCCGTCCGCCCAGCGCCATGCAGATGCGGTCCAGGATGGACTGCTGCGTCTCGTTTTCCTCGTTGCCCGAGAAGGCGACAAAACCGAGCGCACCATTGTTGTCCGGGATGATGGAGGCAATGCGCACCTGGTCCGACAGGGTGGCCAGCGTCAGGCCCAGCAAGGCATGGCCTGCTTCGTGAAACGCCGTGTTTTCCAGCTGGCTGGATTTGATAGGCCGACGCTCGGCATCCGCTGGAATGCGGTAAATCTCGTCCAGGATGTCGGCCTTGGACACGCTGCGGTTGCCATCCAGCCGGGCGCGGCGCCGGGCGCCCCGCACCAGCACCTCCACATCCGCGCCGGTCAGGCCTAGTGCGTTGGCCGCACACTCTTTGAGATCCGCTGCCGGCAGGGTGCAGCCGTGGCCTTGCAGCAGGCCGGCAAACATGGCGGCCAGCGCTTCGCCGCTGGGACGCTCCACCCGGATCACGCGGTCCAGCCGGCCGGCGCGCTGCAGGGCGGCGTCCACATTCTCCGGGTAGTTGGTGGCCGCAATGACGATGACCTGGTCCCGGCCCTCAAAGCCGTCCAGTTCGGTCAGCAGGGCATTCAGGAACGCCGTGTTCCAGCTGGCGTTCTGCCCGCTGAAGTTCTGCCGGTTGCCGACGCTGTCAATTTCGTCAATGAACACAATGCTGGGAGACTGCTGGCGCGCCAGACTGAAGGTGGCGCCCATCAGTTTGATGGCCTCGTCCAGACCGCCGCCACTCATCCAGTCCTTGACCGGCGTGACCGCCACGAAATTGGTGCCCGCCTCCAGGGCAATGGCGCGGGCAATGGTGGTCTTGCCGGTGCCGGGCGGTCCCACCAGCAGGGCTCCGCGGTCCACTTCCTGCCAGGCGATGACGCCCTCGCGCGCCAGCGCAACATCCACAAACAGCTGGCGTGCCCATTGCTTGGCCGCGTCGGCACCGTAGAGCGCATCCAGCCGGCGCGCCGTGCCCGGCAACTGCGCGGCGGCGCGCTGATCGGCCAGCATGTGCAGGCCGCTCTCCCAATGGGTGTCCGCCAGGGTGCTGGCGATCAGCAACTCCTGCGGCCCGATCCACTTCGCCCAGGCCCTGCAGTCGTCCGAGAGGGTGATCTGCGGCCGGGTGCGCCGCGCGTAGGCAGTCAGGCGCTCGAAGTTTGGCGCCTCGATGGAGAAGTGCCCATCCTGGCGCACCACGGACCGGAAGTTTTTGGGCAGCTGGTTCTTCGAGGTGCACAACAGCAGCACGCCGGCGGGGCGGATTTCTGCCAGTGCCAGCACCAGGCGCGCCAACTCTGGCTCGCTCTTGCCTTCGATATCAATCAGGGTGAAGTTCTGCAGCGTCGCATTGGCGGCAATGGCGTCGCGCAGGCTGCCCGCATAGACCGGGTAGGGGTTCTCCAGCAGAAAGATCGGCAGCAAGGCATTGCCCTGCAAGCGCGCCAACACGGCCTGCTCCAGCGGCTCCACCATGCAGTGCCAGATGGCGTCCACCGCCGCCGGCGCAGCGGCAACGGTAGCAGCTGCCGGATCCAGGCCGGCGCTCAGATCCAGCTCGATATCCTGACTGCCAAGTTTGCGCAAAATTGCGCGGCGCACCGCCGGCTTGCGCACCAGGCGCTCGACCGGTGTGGGACGGATTTCCGTAGCCATGGGTGTGGCGCCGTTCTTCAAGCCGGCAGGCACTGCAAGCGCGCCACTTCGCGCCCCACAATGCCCGTGCTCAGGGTCCACATATTCAGCTTGTCGTCGTGCACCACCTGCAGCGCGTTATGGCCACCGCCCATATTGGTGAGCGCCTGCCCCTGCATCATTTGAATCGCGGCCTCCGCCGCGCTGACGCATTGCTTGACGGAAGGCAGTGCCTGGGTGTGGAGTACCGGACTGCCCTGCAGCCAGATGATGGAAAGTAACAAAGCGTTCACGACGCCTCCCCTGCGGTGCAGTCATTATGTTGAAGTGAGCGTAGCCGAAAAAGCCAAGCGCTCTTTCCAAAAGCTGATTATTCTTTTTGCACACCGGCCGCTGTGCGAAACGGCTCCGGCCAAACCCCATGCGGGCGGCATGCGCCAGGCCGCCACCTTGCGCCCGCCCATCCTTCGGTACATTAGCGGCTGTCCATCCACCACCCCGCAACCCCGGACCGCCTGTGACATCTGCCCTCCTACCCCGTTTGACGCCTCGTATCTGCCCGCCCGGGCATTGCCTGCACCCACTGCGCAGCCCGGCGGCCTGGTTTGCCGGCCTGGCCGCGCTGTTGTACCTGCCGGCGCTGCAGGCTGCCCCGCTGCTGCACTGTGAAATGACCTATGCCGGCAGCACGCAGACCCTGGAGGCCACGCCGGTGGTAAACCCCTACCCGGTGCAGTCGGTGGACGTGGGCGGGCGCTTCCGCTTCAAGGCGGTGATGCTGGGCCATGCCGCGCAGGTGGACGCCATCAAGCTCTATGCCTACATCGAGACACGGCGCCAACCGGTGCTGGTGCAACAAGCCACCTACCTGCCGCCCTTCAGCCCGGGCGCTTCGCTCACCGGCAAGCAGTTTGTCTACGCCGGCCCGGTGGAGCGTGAGATGCAATACCAGTGCACGCTGCAGGAGGTCGCACCATGAAGCGCGCACTCAAGCACCTGCTCCTGGCACTGGCCACGGCCTGCGGCAGCCTGGCACCCGCGTGGGCCCAGCAAACACCGGTTTCGCTGGTGTTTGCCGGCGACATCGTGCTGGACGACACCGCCGGCGCCCTGATTGCGCGGGGCGGTGACCCGTTTGCCGGTTTTGGCGACCTGTTCAGCAAGGCCGACATCCGGCTGGGCAATCTGGAATGCGTGGTGGCCACCACCGGCTCGGCCGGCGAAAAGAACTACACCTTCCGCGCGCATCCGCGCACCCTGCCGGTGCTCAAACGCCACTTCGACGCCCTGGCACTGGCCAACAACCACTCGGGCGACTACGGCCGCGAGGCCTTTGCCGAGATGCTGGGCCTGCTGCACAGCGCCGGGCTGGATTACTTCGGTGGCGGCCATACCCTGCAAGAGGCACATACCCCGCTTCTCATCGAACGCAAGGGCCTGCGCATTGCCCTCCTGGGCTACAACGAATTCATGCCGCGCAGCTTTGAGGCCGATGCCGATGCGCCGGGCAGCGCCTGGAGCGAAGACGAGCAGGTGGTGGCCGACATCCGCGCCGCCCGCAGCCTGCACCATGCCGACCTGGTGATACCCATCATGCACTGGGGTTGGGAAAACGAGCCGGTGGCCAATGCCCGCCAGCACCAGCTGGCACGGCTGATGGTGGATGCCGGTGCCGACGCCGTCATTGGCGGACACCCGCATGTCACGCAGGACATCGAGCACTACCGCGGCAAGCCCATCGTCTACAGCGTGGGCAACTTTGTCATGAAGGAAACTGACAACGACAAGCAGCGCGTGGGCTGGGTGCTGCGCCTGCAGCTCGACGCCAGTGGCGTGCGCGCCTTTGACACCCGCGTGGCACGCATCGACATGGACGGCATCCCCACACCCGACACAGCCACCGCCAGCCCCTGCTGGCAGCGCGGCGAGGCCAGCGTCGGCCAGTGCCGCAACCCGGATTGAGCGGCACCAAAGACAAGCGCATCCGCTACATTTAGAACCTGCCCATACCCCGCCGCATCAGCCCAACCGTACGCCATGACCTCTGTCTTCAACT
Organism: Comamonadaceae bacterium; assembly: GCA_947372425.1. Lineage (GTDB taxonomy): Bacteria > Pseudomonadota > Gammaproteobacteria > Burkholderiales > Burkholderiaceae_C > Allorhodoferax. Next base: position 28,081 of record CANBTQ010000006.1, read on the forward strand.
TCACTTTTGTGCCCTGGTTCCGCTCGGTGGCGCCGTATATCCACAAGTTCCGCAACCAGACCTTTGTGGTGGGCATTGCCGGCGAGGCGATTGCCGCAGGCAAGCTGCAAAGCCTGGCGCAGGACCTGGCCATGATCCAGAGCATGGGCGTGAAAATTGTGCTGGTGCACGGCTTTCGGCCCCAGGTGGCCGAGCAACTCAAGGCCAAGGGCCATGCGCCCAAGTATTCGCACGGCATCCGCGTAACCGACGAGGTGGCGCTGGACTGTGCGCAGGAGGCCGCCGGCCAACTGCGCTACGAGATTGAAGCCGCCTTCAGCCAGGGCCTGCCCAACACGCCCATGGCCGACTCCACGGTGCGTGTCATCTCCGGCAACTTCATCACCGCGCGCCCGGTGGGCATCGTGGATGGCGTGGATTTTCAGCACAGCGGCGTGGTGCGCAAGGTGGATACCGCCGGCATCACCAAAACGCTGGACATGGGCGCCATGGTGCTGCTATCGCCCTTTGGTTTTTCGCCCACGGGTGACGCCTTCAATCTGGCCATGGAAGAAGTGGCCACCTCGGTGGCCACCGCCCTGCAGGCCGACAAGCTGATCTTTCTGACCGAGGTGCCCGGCATCCGCATGCGTCCGCTGGAGCCTGCCAGCGAAGACAACCCCATAGACACCGAACTGCCGCTGGCGGCGGCCGAGCGCCTGCTCCAGGACCTGCCGGCGGCCAACCAGCCCAGCGATGTCGCGTTTTACCTGCAGCACTGTGTCAAGGCCTGCAAGAACGGCGTCGAGCGCAGCCACATCATTCCCTACTCGGTGGACGGCGCCATCCTGCTGGAGGTCTATGTGCACGACGGCATAGGCACCATGGTGGTGGATGAAAAGCTGGAGAGCCTGCGCGAGGCGGGGGTGGACGATGTGGGCGGCATTCTGCAATTGATCGAGCCGTTTGAGAAAGACGGCACCCTGGTCAAGCGCAGCCGCACCGAGATCGAACGCGATATTGGCAACTACACCATCATCGAACACGACGGCGTGATCTTTGCCTGCGCCGCGCTCTACCCCTACCCGGAAGGCCGCACCGCCGAGATGGCGGCGCTCACCGTGTCACCCGATGTACAGGGTCAGGGTGATGGCGAGCGGGTCTTGAAACGGGTGGAGCAACGCGCCAAGGCGTCGGGTCTGGACAGCATTTTTGTGCTGACGACGCGCACCATGCACTGGTTCATCAAACGCGGCTTTGTGCAGGTGGACCCGGACTGGCTGCCCGAGGCGCGCAAGCGCAAGTACAACTGGGACCGCAAGAGCCAGGTGCTGGTCAAGAAGCTGTAGGCCTCAGGGGGCAGCGCAGCACACGCAGAGGCAAGCCGGGGGCCTGGCCTATCGCCGTGCCTGGCGCACCAGCAGAATGAGTGCTACGACGGCGGCAAAGCAGAACCAGACAAAGGACCAGTTGGCAATCGAGCCGCCCAGAAAAGTCCAGTCCACCTTGGAGCAATCGCCGCTGCCCTTGAAAACCATGGGCAGCACGCGCTGCAGCGGGAAGGTTTCGATCATGCCGTAGAGGTCACGCCCGCAGGACGACACCTCGGGCGGGTACCACTGCAACCAGCTCTGGCGCGCCGCCACAAAGGCGCCGCCACAGGCAAACAGCAGAACGCCCGCAGTGGCCGCCAGTTGCACCACGCGCTTGCTGGCCGACGCCACCACGATGGCGCAGAACAGCAGCAGAAAGTCGGCATAGCGCTGCACGATGCACATCGGGCATGGCTCCAGGCCCAGCACATGCTGCAGGTACATGCCAAAGCCCAGCATGCTGGCACACACCAGGGCCAGCAGGCCCATCACCCGGCGCGGGGCGTAGTCAAAGTTTTCAAGAAGGAAGGTAAACATTCGGACGCGATCCGGTAGGTGGAAACAATGGCGCCATTTTCCACCATGTTGCAGGTGCGGCGCAGCAATCAGGGCTCTCTAATCAAACCGGCTGGTAAAGATCAGGTCCACGGCGTTCTGTTCACCCGACTCGCCGCGCAGCGTGAGGCGGCGCGACAGGTCGTAAAACACATAAAAGGTGCCCAGCGCGCCCGACAGGCCGCGTTCATAGGCCACATAAAAGTCACGCGATATGCGCTTGCCCAGCTTGACCGTGGCCTCGGTGCCACTGCTGCCATCGAGGTTGGTGGTGGCGGTCTGGCCCAGCGACACCTCATCCAGCCCGAAGGCGTTGATCAGGCCGTCGGCAGGCGTTTTGCCATTGCCAGCCAGCAATGCCAGCGCCGCCTGCTGCAGCATGGCCGCTTCGGCACCGCCATTGCTGCTGGCCTTGCCCAGCACCAGCCAGGAGAGTTTGTCGGCGTCCGGCAGGTCGGGGTCGGAATACAGGCGCACCACCGGCAACTGCGCCGTGCCGCTGATCTGCACGCCCACCACCTGCTGCAGGTTCGGACGCAGCGCCCGGATGTCCAGCGCCGGGTTGTCGTAGACGCCGCCAAAGCGCAGCGTGCCCTCCTCAATGTTCAGGCGCTGGCCGTAGGCACGGTAGGTGCCGTTGACGGTATGCAGTTCACCGGTCAAGCGGGGCGTGGCGTTGGCGCCTTCGGCCTTGAGCGTGAGCAAACCTGCCAGCCGCGTGTTCAGGCCGTGGCCCTGCAACTGGAAGTTGCTGCCCGGATCCAGTGTGAGGCTGATGTCGGGCACCACGGCCAGGCTCTGCACCGGTGCGGGCGGGGCGTCCACGCGCTGCGCACCGACCGCGGCCGTCTTGGGCCGTAGCACCAGCACGTCAGAGCCCAACCGGGGTGCCGTGTCTTCGGGCAGCACGAACAGGGCCTGGTCAGCCACCAATGCACCGCGCACCACCAGCCGGGCGTCCTGCAGCCTGGCATTCAGGTTGCCCGACACCACCAGACGCTGGTCTGGCCGGGCGCTGACGCGAAAGGCCTGCGCCCTGGCTTCCAGCGCCAGGCGCACGCGCTTGGCCGGCGCCGTGCCTGCCGCAGCCGGCAACCAGTCGGCAGAGCCCGTGATCTGCAGCTTGCCGCCCGCGGCGCCACCGGCACCGAGCAGGGTCAACTCCGCAATGTCCGTATGCAGGCCGTTGACCTGCAGGCGCATCACGCCCTGGCTGAAGTCAATGCCGTCCACCACCGAGCGCACGGCCATGTCGTGTGCCTCTAGGTTGCCCTTCCAGGAGGGCACTGCGCGCGTGCCGGACAGCACGGCATCGGCATCCAGCGTGCCCTGGATGCGCCAGCCCACCGGCGCCACCAGCGACCAGGCACCCACCCGTGGCAGGCTGGCATGCAGTCTGGCCTGCAGCGGAGCGTCCGGGCCCCAGACTGCCGCGCCATCGCGTGTTTGCAAGCGGGTCTGGAAGTCGCCCTGCACATTGCCGCCGGCATCGCTGGCCCAGACCAGGTTGGTACGCAGGGCGTTGTTCTCCAGCTCCAGCGTGACGTGGGCATCGCGCAGGCCGGCCGCCAGCGCCGTGCCAGACGGGTCGGCTGCCAGCAGTTGCAGATCGCCACTGCTGCGCTGCAGGCCGGCACGCAGGCGCAGGCCAGAGGCCGCGTCGGAGGCAGCGTCCCACTGGCCGCCAAACAGCAAGTCACCGCGCAGGCCCAGGTTGGCCAGGCGGGTTTGCCCCAGCAGTTCCAGCCAGCCCAGCGGCAGGCCTTGCAACTGGCCCTTGCTGCTCCAGCGCGCCGCACCGCTTGCACCCGCGCGGGACCACTGCACCGGCTGCCATTGCAGCTGGGCCACGCCCGCAGCCGGGCCGGCCAGTTGCACCTGGCCCGCGGCCAGTGTGAAGGATTGCGCCAGTGCGCCGGTTTGCCAGTCCAGGGGCACCGGCTGCTGCAAGGCCAGGGTCCAGGGTTTGCCGGTCTGTGCCGTGCCGGCGCTGAGTTGCAGCGCGTCCAGCAAGCCATGCCACTGCCCGGCGGCAATCTGGCCGCCATGCGACTGCAGCTGCCAGGCCAGCTGTGTAGTGCCCAGCTGCGCCTTGCCACGCAGCTGCAAGGCCAGGGCGCGCAGTGTGCCGTTCAGGTCGAGTTGCAGCTCCCGCAGGTGGTAACGGTCATCGATATCCAGACGCGGGCTTTGCAGCGTGGCCTGCACCTGCAGCGCCTCGCCCAGCCGCTGCCAGCCGCCGCTCCAGCTGGCAGACACATCCAGCGCACCCTGTGCATCGGGCAGCGCGGCATGACCCGCCAGACCGGGCAGGCTGCCCAGCCATTGCAGCAGCGCATGGGCATCACGCACCTGCCAGCTGCTTTTGCCCTGGCCTGCCGCAGAGCCTATGTCGCCGTCCACCACGGCCTGTGCGCCGGGCAGCGTGGCCTGCAGGTGGACCGTGCTGGCATAGGTTTCGGTGTTGAGCAGCAGCTTGCCGGCGATCTGCGCCTGCGGTGTCTGCAGCTGCACGGTGTCCAGCTGCAGCAGCGGCGTGCTCCAGCGGCCCTTGGCCGAGAGCAGGCCCTGGGAGCCGGCCGCACTGCCCTGCAGCGGGGCGCTGAGCTGGGTGTCAAAGGCAATGCCCTGGGCCGATTGCTGCGCGGCCACGCTGCCGTGCAGCACCGGGTAGTGCCAGCGCGTGTCCACTTGCACCGGGTCTATGCCTTGCAGTGTGCCCTGTAAGGCCCATTGCTGCGGGCTACCGGCAAACCGGCCCTGTGCCTGCAATGTGCCACCGGCCACGTCCGCCTGCAGCGCCGACAGCAGCCAGGCGCCGTTGCGGTACAGCAGGCTGGCGCTGGCACTGCGCAGCGGCAGGCGCTGCTGGTCGAGTGTGCCGGCCTGGCTGTTTTGCAATTGCACATCACCCTTCCAGCCGCTGCCGTCGGGCAACACCCGGGCCTGGCCGGCGAGGCTGGTGTGTGGCGCCTGCGGCCACAGGCTGGCCAGATTGAGTGCGCTCCATTGGGCCTGGGCGTTTGCCACCGGCTGTGGCTGGCCGGGTCGCAGCCGGGCCTGCAGGCTGGCCTGCATGGCACCCAGCGGCCGGCTCTTGCCCTCGCCCTGCGGTTGCAGCGCCAGCGCCACATCCACGCTCGCGTCCAAGCCGGACAGGGTGCCCTTGGCAGTGCCCTGCGCCTGCAGGTTCAGTGCGGCCTGCCGGATGTACACCGGCGTCTGCACATTGCCATCGAGCTGCAGCGCCAGGGCCATCGGTTGGCTGGCCTGCAACTGGCCACTGAGGCGGTAGCTGCCGTCGGCCATCTGCATGGCAGCGTCCTGCAGCCAATGCTGCGTGCCGTCATAGCGGTAATGCCCGTGCAACTGCTCTGCCTGCAGCACCGGCGGGCCGGCCCACTCCAGCCGGTCCAGTGCAAACTGCAGGTCCACCCGCAGCGGCAAGTGCCATTCAGTCAGCGGCGTGGTGGATGCGGGGCTGCGGTCGTCCACGCGCAGCAGGCGTGCATGCAGGGTGGAGAGGCGCAGCTCGCCGTTTAGCGCGGCATGCCAGTCCCAGGCTAGGTCCAGATCCTGCAGCTCCACGCGCAAGCCATTCTTGGTCCACAGCAACTGGCCCAGATGGCCGCCGTCGCGCAACGTGCCGCTTACGCCATCGCTGTGCAGGCTTTGCCCCGCCGGCAACACCGCCGCGGCCAGCTGCAGGGCCTGTCGCAGCGAGCCCTCGGACTGCAACCACAGCCACACAGCCAGCACACTGCAGACCAGCAGCGCGGCGCCCAGGCTGAGTGCCAGGCTCAACACCGCACCCAGGCGGTGGAACAGGGGTCGGCTGGGCTGATTCAAAACAGAAAGCCCACGTTGAGGTGCAGACGCAGAGCCTGGCTTGCCACGCCATAGGCCACATCAATCTGCAGCGGGCCGATCGGGCTCTTCCAGCGCGCGCCCACGCCGACGCCGGACTTGAAGCTGAACTCCTCGACCCGGTTGGCTACGGCGCCAGTGTCGACAAACACGGCCGTCTCCCAGTCGGTCATCACGCCATTGCGCACGATGGGGCGCTGCCACTCGATACCCGCCGTGGCAACGTAGCGGCCGCTTTCGGCAGTCAGAATGCCGTCGTGGGTCACGCCCAGCTCCTGGTATTTGTAGCCGCGCACGG
>CANBTQ010000007.1 GCA_947372425.1 Comamonadaceae bacterium
TCCGCCCGGCTTTGATTACGGCTTCAACCTCGGCTACGGCAAGAAACACCTGGATGCCCATGCACTGCTGCAACAGATCCGGGTAGCGCTGGACATCGACACGCGCGCGCGCCAGGCACAATGCGCTGCGCCCACCCCCAGCTCCGGCAAGCCCTTGCCTTAAAGCAGTGCGTCTGCCTCGGTCTTTACGCGACCGGCCTCGATCGTGATGCTGCGGCTGCAGCGCGCGGCAATGGCGCGATCATGCGTGACCAACACCAGGGTAGTGCCCTGCTCGCGGTTCAGGTCAAACATCAGCTCCATGATTTTTTCGCCGGTGGCAAAGTCCAGACTGCCGGTGGGCTCGTCGGCCAGCAGCACCGCAGGGTGCACGACAAAGGCCCGGGCTAGTGCCACGCGCTGCTGCTCGCCGCCGCTCAGCACCTTGGGGTAGGCGTGCAGGCGCTGCGCCAGACCGACGCGGCCCAGCATCTCGGTGGCGGCACTGCGGGCATCCTTGCGGCCGTCCAGCTCCAGCGGCAGCATCACGTTCTCCAGCGCCGTCAGGCTGCCCAGCAACTGGAAGCTCTGAAACACAAAGCCGACCTGGTGCGCACGCAAAGCGGCACGTGCGTCCTCGTCCATGGCAAACAGATCCTGTCCGGCCAAGCGCACCGTGCCACCGGTGGGCGTGTCCAGCCCGGCCATGATGGACAACAAGGTGCTCTTGCCGGAACCGGAAGCCCCCACGATGGACACCGTCTCCCGCGCATTGAGCGCAAAATCAATGTCGGACAAAATCTCCAGCGTGCCGGTGGAGTCGGTCACGGCCTTGAAAACATGCTCTACGGAAATAATTGAATCAGACATGAAGTTCCCATTGCTACGCAGACACTTTAGCCTGCTTGTGTTAACTGTCCTGGTTGCGGGGCCAAGTTGGTCACCTGCTGCTGCCGCGCAGCCTGCCACCATCCTGGTGGTCGGTGACTCACTGAGCGCGGAATACGGTCTGCAGCGCGGACAGGGTTGGGTGGCCCTGCTGCAGGCACGCCTGGAACAGGAAAAAGTACCGGCGCGGGTGATCAATGCCAGCATCAGCGGTGACACCACCTCGGGCGGACGCAGCCGCCTGCCGGCGCTGCTGGCGCAGCACAAACCCACGCAGGTGCTTATTGAGCTGGGCGGCAACGACGCGCTGCGCGGCCTGCCCCTGGCCATGTCGCAGGACAACCTGCAAGCCATGGTGCGCGCGGCCAAGGCCACGGGCGCCAAGGTGCTGTTGCTGGGCATGCAGGTGCCGCCCAATTACGGACAGGCCTACGCCAAGCAGTTTGCCGGTATGTTCAGCGCGTTGGCGCAGGCCAACCAGGTGGCCCTGGTGCCGTTCCTGCTCAAGGGGATTGCGGACGGGCCCGACGCGCTGAAGATGTTTCAGGCCGACCGCATCCATCCGGTAGCCGCAGCGCACCCGACCATTCTCAGGACGGTGTGGCCGGCGGTGAAGAAGCTGCTGTAAGTGGTGCCGCTCAGGCCGGGGCGCCAGCCTCGGGTGCAGCCGATTCGGGGCTGTCTGCGTCGGGCTGGCTGCTGTCTTCAGGGCCGCCGTCGCCGACCTTGCGCTCGGACTTGGCCTTGAGTTTTTCTTCTTTCTTCTTCTTTTTAGCCAGTTCTTTCTGACGTTTTTCGTAACCGTAATTGGGTGTTGCCAAGATATGCTTTCGTTAATTCATGGGACTGTAACATCCTGCGGCCAGCATACCGTGCCCCGATAGGCATACCAGGTGCCATGGCCCAGCAAGGGGCCGCTCAGCAACAGGCCGACACCCCAGGGCAGGAACAGCGAGGCCGCAATCAAACCGCTGATCAGCAGGCCCCACAACACCATTACCGCGGTGTTGTGGAACATGACTTCCAGGCTGGTGATGGCCGCCGAGATGGCATCGGTGTCACGGTCCAGAATCATCGGTATGGATACTGCCGAAATCGAAAACACCAGGGCGGCAAAGGCACTGCCGACAATCGCATAGGCGGCCACAAACTCCCAGTTCTTGGGGTTGAAGATGGCCTCCATCACGCCGCTGGTGGAGGGCATGCCGGTGTTGAAGAACACGGCAAACACCACCAGGGAGGCGCGGCCCCAGAGCAGCTCCATCACGATCAGCACCAGCACCAGCATGCCCATGCTTTTGATGTGGCTGTCCCAGCAGGTAATGGAGGAAGAAAGATCCGGCACCAGTCCGGCCTCGCGCCGTCGGCTGACCTCATACAGGCCCATGGCCAGAAACGGTCCCACCAGCAGGCAGCCCGATGCAATCGTCATGGTGTATTCGGGGTTGTTGCGAAAGACGGCCCCCAAAACCACCGACATCAGCCAGAAGGCCACGCCGTAAAAGCCGCTGATGCCGGGGTGTGCCCGCATGTCTGCCCAGCCGGCAGCCAGCCACTGAAACGGTGCGGAAAAACCCAGCACCACGATGGTCTTGACCGGCGCATCGGAAGGCGGCGGAATATAGGGCGGTGGCGCTTCGTAATCAGGCAATGAACTCATGCGCCCAGACTAACCTGAGTCAAGAGCCCTGACTACTCAGGAAAACACGGGGTAGCCCGCGCTCAACGCAAAACGCGCAGTGCCTGGGCAATATCCTGCTGCAAATCCAGCACGTCTTCCAGCCCGATGGAGAAACGCACCAGCGTGCCTTTGTCCAGGTGGGCGGGCCAGGCCAGGCGCATGGACGCCAGCTCGTAGGGCACCACCAGGCTCATGGGGCCGCCCCAGCTATAACCCAGCTTGAACAGCTTGAGCGCATCACAAAATGCGTCGGTCTGTTGCTGGGTGAAGCGCTGGTCCAGCATGACGCTGAACAGGCCGGCGGCGCCACCCATGCCCTTGACGCACAGGGCTTTCCAGTGCGCGTGGCCGGGCGATCCGGGCAGGGATGGATGCAGCACCTGGACGAACTCCGGCTGGGTATCGGCCCACAAGGCCAGCGCACGCGTGGCTTCATCGTGCGCGCGGTAGCGCAGTGCCATGCTGGGCAGGGAACGCAAAATCGCTTCCACATCATTCATACCCACACCCAGCCCCAGGCGCATGTGCGTGAGCTTGAGGCGCAGGTGCAAGGCCGGGTCACGCGTGATCACGCTACCCATCAGCACATCACCGCCGCCGCTGGGGTATTTGGTAAGTGCGTGGGCCGAGATGTCCACACCCAGCTCCGGCGTTTCATCCGGCAGCAGATCAAAGGGTTTGAAGGCCAGACCCGCGCCCCAGGTGTTGTCCAGTGCCGTCAGCACCTTGCGCTGTTTGCAGATACGCAGCAAGCCCACCAGGTCCGGAAACTCCAGCGTGACCGAACCGGCCGCCTCCAGCCAGACCAGCTTGGTGCGACTGGAAATCTGGGCTTCCAGATCCTGCGGGTCCATCGGGTCGTAGTACTGGTGCGTGATGCCCCAGTGCATCAGCTCGCCCTCGACCAGGCTCTTGTTGGGGCCGTATACGTTGTCGGGCAGCAGCACTTCATCACCGGCCTTGAGCACCGACAGCGCCACCAGGGCCAGCGCCGCCAGGCCACTGGGCACCAGCAGGCATTGCTGACCACCCTCGAGCGTGCACAGCCGCTCTTCCAACTGGTAGGAAGTGGGTGTGCCGTGCAGGCCATAGGTGTAGGCCGACTTGTCTTTCCACTCGCGGCTGCGCATCGCGGCCACGCTGGGGAAGATGACGGTAGACGCCTTGAACACGCCAGGCTGCGGCGCTTCAAAACCGCCCGGCGGCACGTAGGCGTGGTGAATCAGGTCGGTGACTGGATGTGTCATAGCGGGTGCAACTCGTAAAAAAACAATTTTGCGCCGGACCTCCCCAAGGCCTCTGAACCGCTTGGCGGTCAGCACCGCAGGAAAAACGAGCCCCTTGCGGGGGCAGCAATCCACGCGCAGTGGGGAGCGTGGGAGCTAGATAGTTATACGCTCCACTTTTCTATCAGTTGCTGCGGGCGCAGCGCGTCGTAGCTCTCGAAGGGCTGGTGAATCCAGGGATTGGTGGGCAAAAATTCCACCGAGTAATCGGGTGTGAACTTGGACAGGGCCTTGGTCCAGATCACTGCGCTGCGCAGCTCGGTAATCGGCTTGTAGTTGTTCTTGAGCTGGTGAATCACGGCGTTCAGGGTCACACCGGAATCGGCCAGATCATCCACCAGCAGCACGCGCCCGGCAATCTCGCCCTTGGGGGTGGTGATGTAGTGGGCAATGTCGAGGTTTTCCTGCTGCGTACCGGCGTTCGACCGGTAGGAGCTGGTGGACATGATGGCCAGCGGCTTGTCAAACACGCGCGACAGGATGTCGCCAGGGCGCATGCCACCGCGCGCCAGGCACAGAATGGTGTCGAATTCCCAGCCCGACTGGAAGATCTTGATCGCCAGCTTTTCAATCTGGTTGTGGTACTCGTCGTAACTCACGTAAAGGTGTTTGCCGTCTTCAGTCAACATCGTGTTTGCTCCTGTTTATTCGGAATTTGCCGGTGGCTCAGTCAGCCAGATACGGGTGACGCATCATGATGGTGTGATCGCGGTCGGGGCTGGTGGACACCATGTGAATCGGCACACCGGTGACCTGCTCGATGCGCTGCAGATACAGGCGCGCGGCCACAGGCAGCTTGTCGTACTGGGTGACACCTACGGTGCTATCGCTCCAGCCATCCATCACTTCATAGATGGGCTTGCAACGCTCGATGTCGTCCGCGCCCATGGGCAGGATGTCCACCGTTTCGCCGTCCATCTCGTAGCCGGTGCAGAGCATCAGCTCTTTCAAGCCGTCCAGCACGTCAAGTTTGGTAATGCACAGGCCAGACAGGCCATTCACCTGGGCCGAGCGTTTCAGCAGCGCAGCATCAAACCAGCCGCAGCGGCGTGAACGCCCGGTGGTCACGCCCTTCTCGGCCCCCACGGTGCTCATGTGGTAGCCCGGGGTGCCTTCTTTTTCCCAATCGAGTTCGGTGGGGAACGGTCCGCCACCGACGCGGGTGCAATAGGCCTTGGTAATGCCCAGCACATAGTGCAGCATGCCGGGGCCGACACCGGAGCCGGCCGCGGCATTGCCGGCCACGCAATTGCTGGAAGTGACGTAGGGATAGGTGCCATGGTCCACGTCCAGCAAAGTGCCCTGGGCGCCTTCAAACAGCAGGTTGGCACCGTGCAGATGCGCTTCGTTCAGTTCGCGTGAGACGTCGGCAATCATGGGCCTGAGCAGTTCGGCGTGCTGCATGGCCTGTGCGAACACCGGCTCGAACAGGACGCGGCCGTTGGCCATAAAGGGCTTGAGTTGCTCGCCAAAGTCAAAGGCTTCGGAGCCCAGGTAGGTGGCCAGCACATGGTTGTGCAGGTCCAGCAACTCGCGCAGCTTGGTGGCAAAACGCTCGGGGTGCTTCAGATCCTGCACGCGCAGGGCGCGGCGGGCAATCTTGTCCTCATAAGCCGGGCCGATGCCGCGGCCGGTGGTGCCGATCTTGGCGCTGCCGCCCTTTTCGCGCGCCACTTCACGGGCCAGATCCAGCGCCACGTGAAAGGCCAGAATCAGCGGGCAGGCTTCGCTCACGCGCAGGCGGTCGCGCACATGCACGCCGGCTTTTTCCAGGCCTTCAATTTCTTCAAACAGCTTGGCTGCAGACAGCACCACACCATTGCCGATGTAGCACTTCACACCCGGGCGCATGATGCCGCTGGGAATCAGGTGCAAAGCGGTCTTGACGCCGTTGATGACCAGCGTGTGGCCGGCATTGTGTCCGCCCTGGAAGCGCACCACACCCTGGGCGCTTTCGGTCAGCCAGTCAACCAGCTTGCCCTTGCCCTCGTCACCCCACTGGGTACCCACGACCACTACATTTCGACCTTTGGTTGTATTCATGAAAATCTCTTAAATTGCTGTCACAGACCACTGCCCGGCGAGCATTTTCAGCTCGCGGTCGCACTGGAATTCATCTACTTCACTTTCGTGCCCCGGCAAGACGCAGACCACGGTCTCCCCCTGCTGGCGCAAGGATGCAATGGCCGCGCGCAACTGCGCATCCTCACCCCAGGGCGAACGGATTGCCGCGCGCAGCGGCCGGAGTTTGGCTGCAGTCGCCAGCTCCTTGACGTCGAGACTGAAGCCCACGGCGGGACGCTTGCGTCCGAACACCGAGCCGACTTCGTCATAGCGCCCGCCCCGGGCCAGCGCATCGTGCGCATCTGGCGCATAGATCGAAAAACGCACGCCGGTGTAATAGGCATAGCCGCGCAAATCGGCCAGATCAAAGCTGACCGACACGTCATCAAACGCAGTTGCAATGTGGCTGGCCAGCCACCGCAATTCACCCAGTGCCTGCTGCACTTCGGGCAGTGCCGGCAGCAGCTTGGCAGCCTGGTCCAGCACCGTGGCATCACCATACAGTTCGACCAGACTCTGAATTGCCGCCGCGATTGCGGGCTGGCAGCCGCCGGTGATGGCGCGCAATTCGGTGGCGTCCTTGCCAGCCAGCGCGGCATGCACCTGATCCTGCTCTGCCTGCGCCAGGCCGGAGGCTTGCAGCAAGGCACTGACGATGCGGGCATCCGCCAGGTCCACCGTCAGGCGCCCGACATTGGCCGCACGCAAGGCGTCCAGGGCCAGCGTCAGAATTTCGAGGTCGGCCTCCAGACCAGCATGGCCATACAGTTCGGCACCGAACTGCAGAGGCTCGCGGCTGGCATGCGGACCACCCGGGCGCGTATGCAAGACCGGGCCGCAATAGCACAGGCGTGCGACGCCGCGGCGGTTGAGCAAATGGGCGTCGATGCGGGCTACCTGCGGCGTGCTGTCAGCCCGCAGACCCATCATGCGGCCCGAGAGCTGATCGACCAGTTTGAAGGTTTGCAGGTCCAGCGCTTCGCCGGTACCCGAGAGCAGTGACTCCAGATGTTCCAGCAAGGGAGGCATGACCAACTCATAGCCATAGCAGCGGGCCATGTCCAGCAGGTCTCGACGTATTTCTTCGATGTGGCGGGCCTCGGAAGGCAGCACATCGGCAATGTGATCCGGCAGGACCCAAGCAGACATGGATTTGGTGGAGGCTGTTAAAACAGGGATTTTACCGGCCTGCGCGCCGGTTTTCAGGGCGCGAGCAACCAAATCATCAATAAGCCGACCGAAATGCTGGCCATGGCGAAGGTGCGGATTTGCCCGTCCGACATTTGCAGCAACTGGGCAAACATGCGGCGCCAGTTGGCTGGAGAGATAAAGGGGAACAGCCCCTCGATCACCAGCACCAGCGCCAGCGCCATCCACAAGGTATCGCTATCCACGGCAAGCCCTGCGTTACTTCTTGGCCGGTGTGCCATTGGCACCGGAGCCACCATTGCGGAACACCTTGAAGAACTCGCTGCTGGACGGGTCCAGCACCATCACGTCGCTCTTGTTGTTGAAGCTGGCCTTGTAGGCGTCCAGGCTGCGGTAGAACTGGGCAAACTGCGGATCCTTGCCAAAGGCTTCCCCATAGGTGCGGGCAGCCTCGGCATCGCCCTCGCCCTTGATCTTCTGGGCATCGCGGTAGGCGTTGGCAATGGTCACCTCGCGCTGGCGGTCGGCATCGGCGCGAATCTTTTCGCCTTCAGCGGCGCCGGTGGAGCGCAGCTCATTGGCCACGCGCTTGCGTTCGGCCTCCATGCGGCGATAGACCGACTCGGTGATGGCTTCCACGTAGTCGACGCGGGTGATGCGCACATCCACCACGTCCACACCCCAGGGCTTGCTGCCGCGCACCTGCGCCAGCACCTCGGACTTGACGTCGGCCATGAGGGCTTCGCGCTTGAGTGACAGCAGTTCCTTGACGGTGCGCTTGTTCACTTCTTCCTGGAAGGCATTGCGCACCACGCGGTTCAGTTGGCTGGCTCCGGCACTTTCGTTCAGGCCCACGTTGCGGATGTATTCGGTCGGCTCGGTGATGCGCCAGCGCACATACCAGTCAATCACCACGCGCTGCTTCTCGGCTGTCAGCATGGGTTCGGAGTCGGTGCTTTCCAGCGTCAGCAGGCGCTTGTCGATGTAGGACACGTTCTGAAACGGCGGCGGCAGCTTGAAGTTCAAGCCAGGCTCGGTAATCACGTCCTTGATCTGACCCAGTGCGTAGACCACGCCGAACTGGCGCTGGTCGACCACAAACAGGGTGGAACTGGCCAGCACGATCAGCACCAGCAGGGAGGAAAGAATAAGTCCAATACGGTTCATGCGGTGCTCCTAGCGAACGTCACGGTCGCGGGTACGGGCAGCATCCCGTGTCCGTGCGTCAGAGGAATTGTTGTTGGCAGCAGGCAGTACCGGCACCACCGTGGCACCCGGCGGCAGGGCCGCAGCGTCGGCGGCACCGGCCGCAGCGCCACCCATTTGCAGGATTTTCTCCAGCGGCAGATACAGCAGGCTGGATCCCTGGCGCGACTCCACCACCACCTTGGTGACGTTGCCGTAAATTTGCTGCATGGTATCCAGGTACATGCGGTCACGAGTGACCTGGGGTGCCTTCTGGTATTCGGTGTAAACCGAGCGGAAGCGCTGCGCATCGCCCTGGGCCTGTGCGACCACGCGCGACTTGTAGGCGTCAGCCTCTTCCTTCAGGCGCGAGGCGGAACCCACGGCCCGTGGAATCACGTCGTTGGCATAGGCCTGGGCCTCGTTCTTGGCGCGTTCGCGCTCCTGACCGGCCTTGAGCACATCGTCAAAAGAAGCCTGCACCTGCTCGGGCGGGCGCACGCCACCCTGCTGCAGGTTGATGCCGACCACTTCAATGCCCACCTTGTAGCGATCCAGTATGTCCTGCATCAGCTTGCGCACCTGGGGTGCAATCTGGTCGCGCTCTTCGGACAGGGCCGCGTCCATCTTCATGCGGCCGATCACCTCGCGCACTGCGGTTTCAGCCGCCTGCACCACTGCATCGGTGGGGTTCTTGCTTTCAAACAGGAAAGCGCGGGCATCGTTGAGCCGGTATTGCACGGCAAACTTGATGTCCAGAATGTTCTCATCCTGCGTCAACATGGCCGACTCTTTCAGGCCGGTGGCCTTGAGCACCGTGTCACGGCCAATGTCGACCGAGCGAATCTGCGTCACAAACACCAATTCATGGCGCTGGATCGGATACGGAAGGCGCCACTGAAAGCCGGCATTCACGGTCTTGTTGTAACGGCCGAACTGTGTGATCACGGCCTGCTGGCCTTCCTGCACGATGAAGAAACCGGTGCCCAGCCAGATCAGCAGCAGCACACCCAAAATCAGTCCAACGCCCACACCGGCGCTCTTCATGTCCGGCTGAAAGCCGCCACCGGAGGCGTTGCCGCCGCCCTGCCCGCCAGACGGCTTGCCGCCAAACAGACCACCGAGTTTGCGGTTGAAATCACGCCACAACTCATCCAGGTCCGGTGGGCCCGCATTGGCTGCATTCGGACGCCGGTCAGGGGCCGGCAACTTGGGCGGCTCCTGATCGGGCGCACCCTCGGCCGGCTTGCCGGATTCACCGGACTTGTCGTCACCGCGGCCCCAGCGGGAATCGTTCAGATTGAACACGCGCTTGAGCGCCTGCATGGGCAGTAACCCATCAAACCGGGAAGATATAGATTTCATTGCATCAACTTTATTGGCTGAAGGTGGATTGTGCCCAATCACAACGCAGCCCCGTCATTTTCAGGGACATCCGGCGGCGCACTATCCGGCCGCGCCGAAGCACTCACGATAGCCGACAGCTTTTGCCGCAGCTCGGCCAGACCTTGCATATTCTTGGCACTGACAAACACACGGGGCGTTTGCAGTCCATCGATTTCGTAGTCATCCACCAGGCGGATCGGCTGCTGGTCGGGCGCCAGTGCGTCCATCTTGTTGAACACCAGCAGTTGCGGGATGTCCTGCGCTCCGATTTCAGTCAGCACGCGCTGCACCTGGGCAATCTGCTCCACATAGTCTTCATTGGCGGCATCCACCACATGCAGCAACAGGTCGGCGTCTATCGCTTCCTGCAGTGTGGCCTGAAAGGCATCCACCAGTCCGTGCGGCAGGTCGCGTATGAAACCCACCGTGTCCGAGAGAGATACCGAGCGCGCTGCGTCACCCAGGTACAACTGGCGGGTGGTGGTGTCCAGCGTGGCGAACAACTGGTCGGCGGCGTAGGCGCGCGCCTTGACCAGCGCATTGAACAGCGTGGACTTGCCGGCATTGGTGTAGCCGATCAGGGAGATATTGAAAGCGTCGCGGCGTTCCCGCTGGCGCCTTTGGGTCTGACGCTGCTTCTTGACCTTGGACAGACGCTCTTTGGTGCGCTTGATGGTCTCACCGATCATGCGCCGGTCCAGTTCGATCTGGGCTTCGCCCGGACCACCGCGCATGCCGATGCCGCCGCTTTGCCGTTCCAGGTGCGACCAGCGGCGAACCAAGCGGGTGCTGAGGTACTGCAGACGCGCCAGCTCGACCTGCAACTTGCCTTCGTGGCTGCGCGCACGCTGGGCAAAAATTTCGAGGATCAGAAAGGTCCGGTCGTTCACCGGCATTTCCAGATGCCGCTCCAGATTGCGTTGCTGCCCCGGGCTGAGTGACTGGTCAAACAGGATTTCGGTGGCGCCCATCTGGCTTGCCAGCAGCTTGATTTCGTCGGCCTTGCCGGAACCGATGAACAGCGCAGCGTCTGGCGCGCGACGTTTACAGGTCACGCGCGCAACCGGCTGCATGCCGGCGGTCTGCGCCAACAAGCCCAACTCTTCCAACTCGCTGTCGAAATGGGGAAGCCCCAGATCAACACCGACCAGAATGGTCGCAGCCTTGGATTTCGGTGCGTTTGCGGTCAAAGTGCGAGCGTGGACGCCAGGGCGCCGGTCTCCGGCTCTGCCGTCAAATCAGGCTGCAGGAGCTTGCTCTTCGCTGCCACCCGCACTGAACGCTACGGCGCGGCCAGGAACGATGGTGGAGATGGCATGCTTGTAAACCATTTGGGTCACGGTATTGCGCAGCAACACCACGTACTGATCAAATGATTCGATTTGACCCTGCAGCTTGATGCCATTTACCAGGTAAATGGAGACCGGCACATGTTCCCGACGCAAAGCGTTGAGAAAGGGGTCTTGCAGGAGTTGGCCTTTATTATTCACGATATTTTCCGTGTTCGAAAAAATTGATAGGTGCCAAAGATAGCACAGTTACGGCTTGCAGCCGCCGCGGCGATGCAAATTAGCTGCAAAGACCGGGCAGATTAGTCCTTGTCGGCGTAGGGGTTGGAAGCGCTCTTCATCTGAATGCGCAGCGGCGTTCCGACCAGATCAAATTCCTTGCGGAAACGCCCTTCCAGAAAACGTTTGTAGGTTTCCGTCACATGCTCCAGTGAATTGCCATGCACCACGATGATGGGCGGGTTCATCCCTCCCTGGTGGGCATAGCGCAGCTTGGGCCGGTACATGCCGTTCTTCTTGGGGGTCTGGAACTGCACCGCCTCCAGCAACAGGCGCGTCAGCACCGGTGTTGGCATCTTGCAATTGGCCGATCGGTGTGCCTGGGCAACCGAGTCCCACACAGGGCCCAGGCCCTGGCGCTTCTGGGCCGATATAAAGTGTACGGTCGCGAACT
This sequence comes from Comamonadaceae bacterium, assembly GCA_947372425.1. Lineage (GTDB taxonomy): Bacteria > Pseudomonadota > Gammaproteobacteria > Burkholderiales > Burkholderiaceae_C > Allorhodoferax. The sequence goes on from CANBTQ010000007.1 coordinate 11,581, forward strand.
TGAGAAAGCCCATGCGGGTTTCCATGGCGCGTTTGACGAGTTCACGCTGGTACTCATCCACCGCATCCCATTTGTTCACCGCGATCACCACGGCACGGCCCGACTCCAGAATGTAGCCCGCGATGTGCGCGTCCTGGTCAGTTACGCTCTGGGTGGCATCAATCAGCAGCAGCACCACGCTGGCGGATTCAATGGCCTGCAGGGTCTTGACCACCGAGAACTTTTCAATCGCCTCAAAAACCTGGCCCTTGCGGCGCAGTCCTGCGGTGTCCACCAGCTCAAAGCGTTGGCCATTGCGTTCAAAGGGCACGGAAATCGCGTCCCGCGTGGTGCCCGGCATGTCAAAAGCGACCAGGCGCTCTTCGCCCAGCCAGGTGTTGATCAGGGTGGACTTGCCCACATTGGGCCGGCCAGCAACCGCCAGTTTGATGACACCCGGATCTGCCTCGACGGGCTCATCGCCCTCTTCCGGAAGATGCAATGGCGCCAGGGCCATTTCCACCAGGGTGCGTATGCCCTGTCCGTGCGAGGCGGAAATCGGCACCACTTCACCCAGGCCCAGCTCAAAAAACTCACCCAGCTGCACGCCTTCGGTCATGCCCTCGGCCTTGTTGGCCACCAGCAGGCAGGGCTTGCCGAGCTTGCGCAAGTATTTGGCGATGTCGTGATCCTGCGCCGACACGCCGGCCCGGGCGTCCACCACGAACACCACCACATCGGCTTCGGCTACAGCCTGCCGGGTCTGCTTGGCCATTTCCTTGTAAATGCCACTGCTGGCATCGGGCTCGAAGCCCCCGGTATCAATCACGATGTATTCGTGTTTGCCTTGCGCGCCATTGCCGTAATGGCGGTCCCGCGTCAGGCCCGCGTAGTCCGCCACAATGGCGTCCCGCGTCTTGGTCATGCGGTTAAAAAGGGTGGACTTGCCGACATTGGGTCGGCCCACCAGCGCGATAACGGGTTTCATGAATACTTAATGCGGCCTATTCAGGCCGGAACGCGTAGATGGAACCACGGCGACTGACCACCAGCAAGGTTTTGCCGGCCAGCGCGGGTGCCACGGAAATGCCGGAATCATCGGTCGCGATCCGGTTCAGGGGCGCGCCATTCTCCTTGGACAGCACATGCAGATTACCGGAGTCATCGCCGAATAGCAGCGACCGTCCGGCGACCAAAGGAGCGCTCAACTGGCGGAAACGGTAACGATCCAGGGTCCAGAGCTTTTCGCCGTCCTTGCGACTCCAGGCGCTGAGTTTGCCGTCGCCTTCGGTGCCAAACACCATGGCGCTGTCGCCTGCCACACCGGCACTGCCATTGGCCGGTTTGCTCCAGACCGAGCGGCCGGAGCTGGTGTCGACACAGGCAACAGCGTACTGGAAGGCGCGCACGCACACTTGGTTGCCGTCGCGGCTGTAACCGGAAACCACGTCCACCAGGCGCTCCACTTCGTTGGTTCCGCGCGCACTGACCACCGCGGTTTCCCAGCGAATGGCGCCGGTCAACGGGTTCACGCCCGCAACCTTGCCGCCAAAGCCCACCACCAGGGTGTCGCCCACCGCGGTCAGAAGACCGGACTGGCCCAGCACCAGGGCCTCACCATTTTTCTGCTGCTGCCACAAGCGCTGCCCGCCTGCCACGTCAAAGGCGCTAAGGGTGCGATCGGTAGACAGCGTGAAGACACGGCCACCGGCAACCAGCGGGGCCGTCAGGGTCAAGGCCTTGAGGCGCTGGCGCCAGGCAATCTTGCCGGCATCCAGCACCACCAGTTCATTGGCACGGGTCACCACGGCCGCGTAGCGCCCATCGCTACCCACACCCGCGCTCAGGGGCGTTTCCAGCTGGGTACGCCAGATGTCGACGCCGGTTTGCGCGTCCAGCGCAGCCACGGTTCCTGCCGAGCTGGCCAGAAAGGCTTGCCCTTCCACCACCCGAACCTCGAGCGGGAAGTCCACGGCACCAATCGCACCGGTCCAGACCGAACGCACGGCCAGCAAGGGCAGATTGGGCGCCAGCGCGGCCGGCTTGGGCCGCTCCGTGCCCGAACAGGCAACCAGCACCACAGCCATCACCAGAACCAGCAGTTTGCGCATCAGCGGAATTCCCCGAAGCAAAAAATCACTCACTTGGAAGCAGCGTCTTTGTCAGCCGCAGCTGGCTTGGCAGCAGCGTCGGCCAGCGGGTCCACGCCCAGGCTATTGAGCTTGACGGCCACCAGACGACGGTAGTCGGTGCGTTCATCCAACAGCTTGAAGGACTTCAGATACTGATCCTTGGCTTCGGTCTTTTTGCCTTGCGCCAGCAGGATGTCACCGCGGCGGTCCGCCTGCAGGGCGGCAAACTCTTCCGCCACACCAGAGTCCAGCACCTTGAGCGCTTCGTCGTAGGCTTTGCTGTCCATCAGCACGCCGGCCAGGCGCAAACGGCCAACCGAGGCATAGCCCGCATCCGATGACTTTTCCGCCACCCAGGTCAGCGCGGCCTTGGCAGCGTCCAACTTGCCAGCTTCATACAGGGTTTTACCGATCAACAGTCCGGCCTGGGGCGCATAGGCGGTGGACGCAAAGCGGTCCTTCATGTCGTTGAAGGCACGCTGCATCTTGTCAGCATCGCCTTCGCGCGCCACTTTTTCGACTTCGTCAAACATGGCGGCCGCCTGCGCTGCCTGGTTGCGTTGCCAATACTGGTAGCCGTTCCAGGCCGCATACACGCCCAGCACCACGATCAGCACCCAGGTAATGGCGTTGCCGTATTGCTTCCAGAAGTGCTTGATTTCATCAAGCTGTTCTTGTTCTTCGAGGTCTAGATGATTTGCCATGGGACTAAGGAGTTAAGCGTTGGATTGTAGGCTCTTGCCCCATTGGGCAGCCTCCGGGAGCGCACGGGTCTGTTGGGCTATGCCGGCGTCGCGCAGGGCCTTGACGGTGACAAGCCCCTGGGCCATCTCGTCGGCACCAAAAATCAGTGCGTAGCGGGCGCCCGAGGCGTCGGCGCGCTTGAACTGCGACTTCATGCTGGCCATGCCTTCGGCCGCGCTGGCATGCATCAACACCGAAGTACCTTGCGCACGCAGGGTTTGCAGGCAGGCCATGGCGGCCGGCAGCGAGGCTGCGTCGGGCACGATGGCGTAGGCGTCCAGCGCCGGTGCGGCGTCTGCACCACCCAGTTCCTTGAGCAATTCCAGCACCCGCTCCATGCCAATGGCCCAGCCCACGGCAGGTGTTGGTTTGCCACCCACCTGTTCAAACAGGTAGTCATAGCGGCCACCGGCACAGATGGTGCCCTGCGAACCCAGCTTGGTGGTGACAAACTCAAACACCGTCAGGTTGTAGTAGTCCATGCCGCGCACCAGGCGCGGGTTGACCGAATAGGCCACACCGTTGGCGTCCAGCACGTCGGTCACCGCCTGCAGGTGGCGCTTGGAAGCATCACCCAGAAAATCCAGCAGGCGCGGCGCAGCCTCGATCAGGGGCTGCATGGCCGGGTTCTTGCTGTCAAGCAGGCGCAAGGGGTTCAGGTGCAGGCGGCGTTTGGCCTCCTCATCCAGCAGGTCGTGCTGCGCTTCAAAGTGCTGGATCAAAGCGGCACGGTGCAGGTTGCGCTCTTCCGGCTGGCCCAGGCTGTTGATCTGCAACTCCACGTCGGTCAGGCCCAGTTCCTGCCACAAGGCGTGCGCCATCAAAATCAGTTCCGCATCAATCTCACCGCCGCAAAAACCGAGCGCCTCGGCACCGATCTGGTGAAACTGGCGGTAGCGGCCACGTTGCGGCCGCTCGTGGCGAAACATCGGGCCCATGTAGTACAGGCGCTTGCCGCCGTTGTAGAGCAGCGTGTGTTCAATCGCCGCCCGCACCACGCCGGCGGTGTTTTCCGGACGCAGCGTCAGCGCCTCACCATTGAGACGGTCGTCGAAGGAGTACATCTCCTTCTCGACAATGTCGGTCACCTCGCCCAGGCCACGCACGAACAGGGCGGTGGGCTCGACGATGGGCGTGCGCACGTTCTCATAGGCGAAGCGCTGCATGAGCTTGCGTACCCGCTCCTCCAGCGCTTCCCAGCGCGCCGAATCCGGCGGCAGGATGTCATTCATGCCTTTGACGGCCAGCAGTTTTTCCACTTTGCGTGGCGCAGTTTTCTCGTTCATGCCTTGTCTTGTTTCAAACGGACGGGGTGGCAGCGCCAAAGCGCTGCTGGATGTAGTTTTCGACCACGGCCTGGAAATCGGTGGCGATGTTTTCGCCGCGCAGTGTCATGCGCTTTTCGCCGTCGATGAACACCGGAGCAGCCGGCGCCTCGCCGGTGCCCGGCAGGCTGATGCCGATGTCCGCATGCTTGCTCTCGCCCGGGCCATTGACGATGCAGCCCATGACTGCCACCTTGAGGTGCTCAACACCGGGAAAGCGTTCGCGCCAGACCGGCATCTGGGCGCGCAGAAAATCGTCAATCTGCTGCGTCAGTTCCTGGAAGGTGGTGCTGGTGGTGCGGCCGCAGCCAGGGCAGGCGGTCACGCTGGGCACAAAGGTGCGCAGGCCCAGCGACTGCAAGATTTCGGAGGCAATCACCACCTCCTGCGTGCGCGACTCGCCGGGCGCGGGTGTCAAGGAAACGCGTATGGTGTCGCCAATGCCTTCCTGCAGCAGCACCGCCAGTGCGGCGGCAGATGCCACGGTGCCCTTGGTGCCCATGCCAGCTTCGGTCAGGCCCAGGTGCAGCGGATAGTTGCAGCGCTTGCCCAGTTCGCGGTAGACCGCAATCAGGTCGCGCACGCCACTGACCTTGCAGGACAGCATGATCTGGTGGGCCGGCAAGCCCATCGATTCCGCCAGCTTGGCAGACCCGATGGCAGACGCAATCAGCGCCTCGTACATCACTGGCTTGGCATCCCAGGGCACAGCGCGACGGCTGTTTTCATCCATCATGGAAGCCAGCAATTCCTGGTCCAGACTGCCCCAGTTGACGCCAATGCGGATGGCCTTGTTCCAGCGCACCGCAGCCTCAATCATCTGGCCGAACTGGCGGTCGTGCTTGTCGCCCTTGCCCACGTTGCCGGGGTTGATGCGGTATTTGGACAGCGCCTGAGCACAGTCCGGAAAGTCGGTCAGCAGGCGGTGGCCATTGAAGTGGAAGTCGCCGATCAGCGGCACATCAATGCCCATGCGGTCCAGCTGCTCGCGGATATAGGGCACCGCCTGGGCCGCTTCCGGCGTGTTGACGGTGATGCGCACCATTTCGGATCCGGCCAGCGCCAGCTCCTTGATCTGCAGCGCCGTCTCAATCGCCTGCTCGGTATCGGTATTGGTCATGGACTGCACGCGCACCGGCGAGCCTCCGCCTACCGTGACCACCCTGCTACCCCAGACCACCTTCGAACGCAGCGATGTGCGCACGCGCGGCAGCGCCAATTCAATCGGCTTTGCTTCTTGCATTACTTCACCTCAAATCGGGCAACATTGTCTTTGGTAAAGGGCTCCAGGCCAAACGCTTGGCCGCGTACCAACACCTCGGTGGCGCCCACATTTCCCACCACCACCGACAGGGGCAGCAGGCCACCGGCAGCACCAGCTTCGCCGGCAGCCAGCGTCTTTTCAAATTGCACCACACCCTTGGCATCCAGTACCCGGACCCAGGCCTTGGCATTGACCTTGAACACCACCACCTCGGCGTCAGCAGGCACAGAGGCCTGTAACGCGGCAGCTGGTGCGGCCGATGCAACCGGGGCCGGTGCCGATACCGCAGCGGCAATGGCAGGCGCAAGTTGCGCCGGTGTGTTCAGCGGCAGCGCGGCTTCGCTGCCATTGGCTGCAGGCAAGGCCGGGGCCGGCGGCTGCACCGGTGCAACCGCCTCCGGCAGGTGGACCGTGCTGCGGCTCTCCGGAAAAAATACCACCACCAATGCGGCCACCAGCAGGCCCAGCACCCACAGGGCTGCCGGACGGGTGAGCAGCGCGGCCATGGACTGACCCACGCGCAGTCCGGGCATGGGCACCGGCATGTTGATGCCGCGCTCGTCCTTGGCCAGCTTGGGCATCACCGACTGCGGCAGCTTGGCCAAAATCGGTGCCGGGTCAATTTTCAGCGAGCGGCAAACGCTGGCGGCAAGTGCCCGGACAAACACGGCGTCCGGCAATTCATCCAGGCGATCGGCCTCCAGCGCCTCCAGCTTCTTCACCGGCACTTTCATGGAAACGGCCAGCGCCGCCACATGCAGACCGGTGGCTTCACGCGCCCGGCGCAACAGCATGCCGGCCGTCAGATCCTGCACGCCCGCATCCGGGACCGACGCCGCTACCAGTTCGTCACTCATTGAATGCTCCACGCTCCAGCGCCTGCAATTCGCGCGACTGCGCATACCGTTTGCGCAACTGCGCCTCCAACTGGGCTTGTGCATCCCGGTTGGCCATGCTGCGTTCAATCTTGATGCCCAGCCACAGGGATTCGGCCGAGGCGCGGTCGCTGTTGTTGACGCGGCGGGCATAGAACTGTGCACGCACCAGATCACCGCGCGCAAACAGGAGGCTGGCCAGGCTGTAACCGGTCTGGGTATTGCCCGCATCCAGCTCATACGAGCGCATGTAACTGGTTTCGGCCTGCGCCTTCTGGCCGTTGGCAAGCTGGCAATTGCCCTGCTCTGCCCAGGTCTTGGCACGTTGGCCGTAATTCGGATCGGCCAGCGCGGCGCCAAATTGCTTGAAGGCTTCGGCCGGACGGTTCATCCGGCACAGCAGAAAGCCGTAGTTGTGTTTCACGTCCGAAGCGTTCGGATTGATCGACAAGGCCTTCTGGAAGCTGGCCTCAGCCTGCGGCAGATCACTGGTCTGCATCTGGATCAGACCGCGCATGCCATAGGGCTCAAACCAGTTGGGATCGGTCAGGATCGCCTGCTTGACTTCGTCCAGTGCAAAGTTGTACTTGCCATCCTGAAAGTACAGCACCGCCAGCTTGAGGCGGTTGGTGGCGCGTTTGCGGCTTTCCGGTTCGTCCGACTCGGTAAAGGTTTGCGGTGTGGACGAGGACGCACCCGTTGTATCGGAAGCACAGCCCGCCAATGAACCGGCCAGCAGCAAGCTCGCAAAGCCCGCCAGCACGCCAGCCAGCGAAACAGCTTGCAGGGATCGCACAGGGGTCATGGTTGATTGTCTCGTTGGGATTCGGGTGCATCAAACACCGGAGTCAGCACAAAGGTGCGCTGCTTGGCAATGCGCTTGCCGACCGCAGTGCGGTCTTGCACGTCGCCTGCCAGTTGACCGCAGGCGGCGTCAATATCGTCGCCACGCGTCTTGCGTACCGTGGTGATGATGCCTGCATCGCTGACAATTTTAGAGAACGCCTGCACCGCTGCATTGCTGGAACGCTTCAAGCCGGAGGCTGGGAACGGATTGAACGGAATCAGATTGAGCTTGCACCAGCCCTGTTTGCCGTGGCTCTGTATCAGCTGCACCAGTTCAGCTGCATGCACGGCTGTGTCATTCACGCCATCCAGCATGCAGTACTCAAAGGTAATGAAGTCGCGCGGCGCAAACGCCAGATAGCGCTGGCAGGCCTGCATCAATTCCTGCAGCGGGTAGCTGCGGTTGAGCGGCACCAGGTTGTCGCGCAGGACATCATTGGGCGCGTGCAGGGACACCGCCAGGGCCACCGGGCAATCCTGCCCCAGGCGGTCCATCTTGGGCACCACGCCCGAGGTGGAGACCGTGACGCGGCGGCGCGACAGGCCATAGCCGTGGTCGTCCAACATGACGCGCAGGCTCTGCACCACCGGCTGGTAGTTCTGCAGCGGCTCGCCCATGCCCATCATCACCACATTGGAAATCACACGCTCGTCCACACCCAGATGCTTGCGCAGGAAATGTTCGGCAAACCAGAGTTGCCCGATGATTTCGGCAGGGTTGAGGTTGCGGCTAAAGCCCTGGTGCCCGGTCGAGCAGAAGCGACAGCCCACGGCACAGCCGGCCTGGGACGAGACGCACAAGGTGCCGCGGTCATCTTCGGGAATAAAAACCGTCTCGATGGCATTGCCGCCACCGACATCGAACAGCCACTTGATGGTGCCGTCGGAAGAAATATGTTGGGACAGAACGACCGGAGCCTGGATATGCGCCGTTGTCCTGAGCTTCTCGCGCAAGGACTTGGCCAGGTCCGTCATGTCATCAAATTGGGCTGCGCCTTTTTGATGAATCCAGCGAAACAGCTGGGTGGCGCGAAAACGCTTCTCACCCAGCCGCTCGCAAAAAGCGGCCAATCCGTCCAGATCGTAATCAAGCAGGTTGGCCGTCATTGCATGGCTTAGCGTGTGAAAACGTTGGCGCCGGGAAAGAAGAATGCGATTTCGGCAGCAGCCGTTTCCGCAGCGTCCGAACCGTGCACGGCATTGGCGTCAATGCTGTCGGCGAAGTCGGCGCGAATGGTGCCGGCGTCAGCCTTCTTGGGATCGGTAGCGCCCATCAGGTCACGGTTTTTCAGGATGGCGTTTTCGCCTTCCAGCGCCTGAATCATCACCGGGCCGGAGATCATGAAGTCCACCAGGTCCTTGAAGAACGGGCGGGCAGCGTGGACCGCGTAAAACGCTTCGGCTTCGCGGCGCGACAGATGGGCCATACGGGCAGCAACCACCTTCAGGCCGGCGGCTTCGAAGCGGGCGTAGATTTGGCCGATCACGTTTTTGGCAACGGCGTCAGGCTTGATGATGGAGAGAGTGCGTTCGATAGTCATGAAAATTCCTGATCTGGGTTGAGTAATTTGCCCACGGGAGCAAAGCCCGTGATTTTAGCATTGCAAGAAGTCAAACTTATCCCGGACGTCCCCGTCCGCCGCGGCGCGGACCACCGGCACCGCCTGGACGCTGACCGCGCTCCTGGCGCTGGCGGCTGAAACTGTCAGCACCGATATAGCCCACCGACGTCTTCATCGGATCGGGCTGGGCATTGGCGCCCTGGCGGTCGGGCGCGCGCTCGGAACGTCCACGGCTGCGTCCGGCGCCATTCGGACCCTGTGCCGCGCGGCCCGGACCCGTGTCGGTATTGCCACGCGGGCCGCCGGAGCGGCCACGGTTGCCCCGCGGCCCCCGGTTGCCGGGACCATTGCCGCCAGCACCCTCGCGCTGCGCCTGGTCGCCGCGCTCACCGGGTGCGCGAACGCCACCAGCGGCCTGCATCAGGCCCCGGATATCGGCGTCGTCCAGCTCCATCCAGGCACCGCGCTTGAGTCCGCGCGGCAGCAACATCGCGCCATAACGGATGCGGATCAGGCGGCTGACCGCATGGCCCACCGCTTCCATCATGCGGCGCACTTCGCGGTTGCGGCCTTCGGAAATGGTGACGCGGTACCAGCAGTTGGAGCCTTCACCACCGCCCTCTTCGATAGACCCGAACTGGGCCATGCCGTCGTCCAGTTTGACGCCGTCCAGCAGCAGTTGCTTTTCTTCTTTGGTCAGGGCGCCCAGCACGCGGACCGCATATTCGCGCTCCAGGCCAAAGCGCGGATGCATCAGGTTATTGGCCAGCTCACCCGAGCTGGTGAACAGCAGCAGGCCTTCGGTATTCAGATCAAGGCGGCCGACCGACTGCCACTTGCCTTGCGGCAGCTTGGGCAGCTTGCGAAAAACGGTGGGGCGGTTCTGCGGATCGTCGTGGGTCACGACTTCGCCGACCGGCTTGTGGTAGGCGATCACCCGGGCCGGCGGCGGGTCGATGCGCACGCGAATCGGCTTGCCATTGACCTTGATGCTGTCACCAAACTGGATGCGCTGGCCGATGTGGGCCGGCTCGTTGTTGACCGAGATGCGGCCTTCCATGATCAGCTGTTCCATTTCCAGCCGCGAACCCATGCCGGCCTGGGCCAGCACCTTGTGCAGCTTGGGGGTTTCCGCCATGGGCGCCAACACGCGCTTGGGCACCGCCAGTTCGACAATCTCCTCGTCGGCATCAAACTGGCCCGACAGGATGTCGTCAAAACGTGTAGCCGATGGCGCGGATGCCGGGGTGCTCTCTTCGGCAGGCGCCACCGTAAAGACCACCGCTGCCTCGTCGGTCGTGGAATCTTCAAAGTCCGGGGAAGGCGTTGAGCCGGTGTCATTCATAGCAGGTTTCCATCCAAAGGTGGGTTGTGGTCCGCATCGGCGGCCATCAGGGGCATGTCCATTTGCAGCTCCGGCTCCGCCGGATTGGGGTCCGGCAGCAAGGGCGCAGGCGTTTCTTCTTCCAGCGGCACCAGCGACTCAAAGGCCTGCGAAGCCTGCACCGGGCTGTCAAGCAGCGGCAACTGGTCTAGCGAGGCCAGCCCCAGGTCGTCCAGAAACTGCTTGGTCGTCGCATACAGCGAGGGCCGGCCCGCCGCCTCGCGGTGGCCTATGACCTCGACCCAGCCCCGGTCTTCGAGCTGCTTGATCAGCAGCGAGTTGAGCGTCACACCGCGTATGTCTTCCATGTCGCCCCGCGTCACCGGCTGGCGGTAGGCGATGATGGCCAGTGTCTCCAGCGTGGCACGGGTGTAGCGCGGCGGCTTTTCAGGGTGCAGCCGGTCCAGGTATTCGCGCATCTCGGGGCGGCTCTGAAATCTCCAGCCGGTTGCCACATTCACCAGTTCAACGCCTTTGCCGGCCCAGTCGTCACGCAACTCGTCCAGCAGGGTCTTGAGCGTATCGGCACCCAGCACATCTCCAAACAGGGCGCGCATATCGCGCACGGGAATGGGTTGTTGGGTGCAAATCAGCGCGGTCTCAAGGACCCGCTTCGCGTCCGCCAAATTCATAGTCAGGCTTTTTCCGGAAAACATCGCCCTCACGGCGACACATCAATGGGGTTTCTTCGGATGTCTTACGGGGTGCAGACCCCGTGGCGACCGCATCTCATGGTGCGGTCAGCAGCCCTTCAGGCTCGAGCCGATTGTAACGCAGGCCCAAAAAGCGCCCGTGCCTGCTGCATATCCTGCGGCAAATCCGCCTCCCATTGCATGGATTTGGCACTGACCGGATGGACAAAGGCCAGGCGTGTGGCATGCAGTGCCTGGCGCGTCATGCCGAGCGCCGGCGCACCGCCGTAGACGCCGTCGGCAACCAGGGCATGACCGATGGACGCCATGTGCACCCGGATCTGGTGGGTACGCCCGGTGTGCAGGATGCAGCGCACGAAGCTGCTGGCGCCATCGCAGGCCAGCAACTCAAAGTCGGTACGCGCCGTCTTCCCGGCCTGGCTGGCCAGATCCACCACCGCCATGCGCAGGCGGTTGCGCGGGTCGCGGCCTATGGGCGCATCCACCGTGCGCTGCCGTGGCCCGGACCATGCACCATGCGCGATTGCCAGGTACTGGCGGCTGACCTCGCGTGCGGCAATGGCCTTGACCAGGGCGTCCATCACCTCACGGGTCTTGGCCACCACCATCAGGCCGCTGGTGTCCTTGTCCAGGCGGTGCACGATGCCGGCGCGCGGCACCAGCAAAAAACAGGGGTCATGCGCCAGCAGGCCGTTGAGCAGCGTGCCGCTCCAGTTGCCCGGCGCCGGATGCACCACCAGCCCGGCCGGTTTATTGACCACCAGAATATGCGCGTCCTCGTAGGCAATGCCGAAGTCCACTGCCTCGGGCTTGAAGGCCTGGCTTTGCGGCGTGGGCCGGAGTTCCAGGCTGAGGGTATCGCCGGCCTTGACCTTTTGTGAGACCTTGGTGCAGACCTTGCCGTTGACCGTGACCAGGCCGGTCTCCAGCAATTGCTGCAAGTAGCTGCGCGAGAACTCGGGTACGCTCAGGGCCAGCGCCTTGTCCAGCCGCTCCCCATGCTGCTCGGTGCCCACCGGCAGGACACGGATGTCCGACTCGGGGCCCGGCTCCTCCCCTTCCTCGGCCAGAAGTCCCAAGGGGGCGGCCGATATAATCGCGTCGGTCTGTTTCAAGAAGGTTTCCCACAATGTTTCGAGTCAAATTATCGGTTGTTTATGCCCTGGGGCTGATGACCGTGGCCTGGGTTCTGTCGGGATGCTCTACGGTGGTCGTGGACAAAACGGTGGGCATGAGCCCCAACGCGATCTATGCAGACGCCAAGGAGTCCATGGACTCGGGCCAATATGACAAGGCCATTCCGCTGTTCGAGAAACTGGAGGCCCGTGCCGCCGGGACGCCGCTGGCGCAGCAAGCCCAGTTGGACAAGGCCTACGCACAATACAAGACGTCGGAGCCGGCCCAGGCCATTGCCACGCTGGACCGTTTCATGAAGCTGCACCCCGCCAGCCCGGCGCTGGACTACGCGCTGTACCTCAAGGGCACCATCAACTTCAATGACGACCTGGGCATGTTCTCGGCCATTTCCCGGCAGGACCTGTCGGAGCGCGACCAGAAGGCCTCCAAGGAAGCCTTTGAATCCTTCAAGGAACTGGTAACCCGCTTCCCGGAATCGCGTTACGCAGCCGACGCCGCGCAGCGCATGAATTACATCGTGAGCTCGCTGGCGCAGTACGAGGTGCATGTAGCCCGCTACTACTACAAACGGGGTGCTTACCTGGCCGCCATCAACCGGGCCCAATCCGCCCTCGCCGACTACCGCGATGTGGTGGCACTGGAAGAAGCCCTGTTCATCATTTACCAGTCGTATGACGCACTGGGCATGACGCAGCTGCGGGACGACGCCAGGCGCGTGCTGGAAACCAGCTACCCCCAGTCCGAGTTCCTGACCAAGGGTCGCAAGGCTAGCAACGATCCGTGGTGGAAGGTCTGGTAAGGTCTGCCAGCGCCTGCGCAAACGCCTGCGCATCGGCCAGCCTGCGCATGGGCGGCAACGCGGCCACCAGCTGGCGGCCATAACCCATCTGCGCCAGGCGCACATCACACACCACCAGAATCCCCTGGTCGGACTCCCGGCGTATCAGGCGGCCGGCGCCCTGGCGCAGCGCCACGGCTGCCTGCGGCAGATGCAGTTGCTTGAACGCGCTCTTGCCCAGCGCCTCCACAGCCTGGGCCCTGGCCTGCATCACGGGGTCGTCCGGCGGTGTGAACGGCAGCTTGTCAATCACCAGCAGTTGCAGCGCTGCGCCCGGCATGTCAATGCCCTCCCAGAAGGTGGCCGAAGCCACCAGAATGGCACCGCCCTGCCCGCTGACACCGGCCTGTAGAAATCGCGCAAGCAATTCGCGTTTGGGCATGGAGCCCTGCAGCAGCACCACCAGATCCTCACGCCCCTGCAACTGGCGCGCCAGGTCGTCACCGATATTGCGCATGGCACGCAAGGTGGTGGTCAGCACCAGGGTGCGACCGCCTAGGGCCAGCGCGCCTTGCAGGGCCAGCCCGGCCACCGCATAGCTGTGCGCCGGGTCTGCCGGCTTGGGAAAATCCGTGGGGATGTACAGCGCCGCCTGCCTGGCGTAGTCAAACGGGCTGGGCACTTTCAGAATGCGTGCGCCGGCCAGACCGCAGCTGTCCACCATCCAGCTGAGCTGCGCGTCATGCCCGAGCGTGGCCGAGGTAAACACCCAGGACTTGTTGCCACCCGCACCACCGGCCGGTGGCAACACACGCTGCTGCATGGCCAGCGACACATCCAGCGGCGACTGCAACATGCGCAGTTCGCGCCCCAGCTCCAGCCAGCGCACCGCGTCCGTCGGCACCGCCTGCAAGAACAACTGCAGCCGCTCGCCAATATCCGCGGCCCGCTGCTGCAGCAGGTGCAGCTCGGGCGCCATTTCGGCCACCGGCTCCAGCGCGGCCTGCGCGGCGCCCAGGGCCTGTGCCAGCGCCTGCAGCAACGCCTGCCAGCGTGCACCGGTAGCGCGCCAGTCCATGCGCTCCACGCGCTCGGACTCCGGAAACCGGGCACGCAGCGCCTCCGTGCTGCGCTCCAGCTCCTGCGCAATGCCAGCCCAGGGTGCCAGACCCCGGGCATGGACTTGCGTCACCTGCTCCAGCTCCCGCGCAAAATAACTGAGCTGCCCGGTTGCCAGCTGGCGTCCCAAAAATTGCACGCCGATTTCATTGAGCTGGTGCGCCTCGTCAAACACCACGGCATGCACCGAGGGCAGCAACTCGGCCACACCCGACTCGCGCACGTTCAAGTCGGCAAAGAACAGGTGGTGGTTGATCACCACCAGGTCGGCCGCCAGTGCCTCGCGTCGGGCCAGATTGACAAAGCAGCTGGCCGCCTGCGGGCAGCGCGCACCCAGGCAGTTGTCGCGCGTGGATGTCACCAGCGGCAAAAGCGGCGAGTTGTCGTCCAGCGCATCCACTTCGGCCAGGTCACCGCTGCGGGTTGCCAGGGCCCAGTTTTCGATGCGCGCCAGATGCTGGGCGGCCAGGCGTTCATCCATGCGCCAGTCCTGGCGTGCCGACTCCAGGCGGTTCAGGCACAGATAGCTGCTGCGGCCTTTTAAGAGAGCGACCCGCACCGGAATGCCGAGCAGCTCTCGCAAATGGGGAATATCGCGTCCAAAGAGTTGGTCCTGCAAGGCCTTGGTGGCGGTGGAAAGCAGCACCCGCTTACCGGACAGCAGCGCAGGCACCAGGTACGCGTAGGTTTTGCCCACACCGGTTCCGGCTTCCACCACCAGCATGCCACCCTCCTCCAGCACCTGGGCCACGGCATCCGCCATCTGCAGCTGCCCGGCGCGCGGGCGGTACTCCGGCACGGCACGGGCAACCGGACCGTCCGCACCGAAAGCCTGTGCAACGCCCTCGGACAGGCCCATTTACGCCGGCTCGTCGGGAGACAGCTCAAGCTCCACGCGGGCAATCTCATCCCGCAATGCCAAGCGGCGCTTTTTCAGGCGGCGCATCATCAGCTCATCGGTGGGGAGTTTTTCAGACGCCTGGTCGATCAGGGCATCCAGATCGCCATGCTCCATGCGCAAGGCGATGAGTCGCCGCTGCGGAGAATTCAAATTGAGGGTCAATGGGAAATAAGGGGGAAGTTTGCGATAGCCCGGCGTCAAATGAATTGCGCTGGCTCGATAATACGGGCAGAACAGGGGTTTTAAAAAAGTAAAGTTTTACCGCGACCGCAACATGGCAACAACCGGCTATCGACTCACCGCCTCCACTGGCATTCACAAGGGCGATCGCGAATACCAGCAGGACCAAGTAGCACTGCTCAAGCACCCCCGCAACAATGGCTGCATTCTCGCTGTCGTGGCCGACGGCATGGGCGGGCGCAGTGGTGGCCGCAAGGCATCCGACCAGGTCATGCTCACGGCCAAGCAGCTGTTTGACCGCTACGACCCGGCCACCGAAGACGCGGCCGCCATCCTGGCACAAATCATTGAAGAAGCCCATCTGGTCATCAAGCTGACGGCGATCTCGTCCGAGCAGGAACCGCACAGCACCATGGCCGCCTTCATCATCAACCCCGGCGGTGATTGCCACTGGGCGCATACCGGTGACTCACGCATCTACCACTACCACGGCGCCAACTTTCTCAAGCGCACCATGGACCACTCGTATGTGCAGGCGCTGGTCAACCGCGGCGAGATCACGGAGGAGCAGGCTTCGGTTCATCCGCAGTCCAACATCCTGATGGGCTGCCTGGGTACCGAGAGCGACCCGCCGGTGGACCGCCACTTCATCAACAAGCTGCGCGCTGGCGACAGCCTGATGGTCTGCAGCGATGGGGTCTGGCACTACTTCAAGAACAGCGAAATCGGCTCCGTGCTGTCCACCCTGTCGGCCCGCGAGGCGACCGAGTTCCTGATTGAAAAGGCCCGCTCCCGCGCCCGCGGCGGCGGCGACAACCTGTCCATCATCGTGGTCAAGCTCGAAGCCCTGGACTGATTCAGGGCGCCACAGGCAGGGCAGGAAGGGGCTTGACGGCCTTCTTGTCGGCTAGGCGCCGGGCAATTTCCTGGCGCTTTTTTTCTGCCGCAGCCTGTTTGGCGGCGTAGCTGTCACGCGATGCAGCCTGCTCGGCCGGGGTGAGCCCGGATGCCGCATGGGAGGCCGCTGCCTGGGGCGCAGAAACCGCCCTGGCTGCATGGGCAGCCTGCTTTTCCTGCTGGGCCTGCAGCAGCTCGGCCTGTCGGGTGGCGTCGTGGCGTGCTGCAACTTCCGCATCCTGCTGTTGCTTTTCCTGCGCCTTTTGCGCCAGCCGCTGCGCTTCATCCGTGGCCTGTTGCCGGCGCTCGGCGTCGTGCAGCAGCGCCTCCCGGCGCTTCAACGCAGCGTCCAGCACGCGGCGTCTGGACTGGACTTTTTTCAGGCAGTCATTGACGGCAAAGCGCTGGTAGCACGCGGCCTCCTCGGAGGCCAACGCCGCCATTTCGGTGGTGCGGGCTTCTTCGATGCGGCTGCGCTCGGCGCCGGCATCAGAAACCGTGCCTGCAACATCGCTCTGCGCCAATACCTGTGCGGCCCATAGCGTGGACAGCGCCAGCAGCAAGCCGGGTTTCATGTCAATCCGGTATCCACTGTGCGCCGCTCCAGCGCCAGATACTCTTTCGACTGCATTTCATTCAGGCGCGACACGGTGCGCGGAAATTCGTGCGCCATCGGGCCTTCGGTGTACAAGGCCTCGGGCTGCACCTCGGCCGACAGCATCAGCTTGACGCGCCGGTCATACAGCACATCCACCAGCCAGGTAAAGCGGCGCGCTTCGGAAGCATTGCGCACTGACATCTGCGGTACATCGCTGAGAAACACGGTGTGGAAACGCGAGGCGATTTCCAGGTAATCGTTTTGCGAGCGCGGTCCGCCGCACAGGGTCTTGAAGTTGAACCAGACAATACCGCCGGCCTTGCGCCAGGCGCGGATCTGGCGCGCTTCGATGTTGAGCACCGGGTCTTCATCCTGCTGCTCGGCCAGGGCGTTAAAGGCCTCCATCATGGCCGCGTCGGCCTCGGGGCCCAGCGGGCAGTGGTAGAGCTTAACGGCTTCGAGAGTGCGGGTGCGGTAATCGGTGCCGTTGTCCACGCTCAGCACTTCCATGCTGTTGTTGAGCAGCGCGATGGCGGGCAGGATGCGGTTGCGGTGCAGGCCGCCGGGATACAGGTCGTCCGGCTTGAAATTGGAGGTGGTGACAAAGCCCACGCCATTCTCGAACATGGCCGAGAGCAGCCGGTGCAGGATCATGGCGTCGGTGATGTCGGCCACATGGAACTCGTCAAAGCACACCAGCTTGTAGCGCAGCGCCATGCGCCGACCCAGTTCGTCCAGCGGATTCACCGTGCCCTGCAAATCCGAGAGTTCGCGGTGCACCTCGCGCATGAACTCATGAAAGTGCAGGCGCGTTTTGCGCTTTAGCGGCACGGCGTTGAAAAAGCAATCCATCAGAAAGCTCTTGCCCCGCCCCACCCCGCCGTACATATAGACGCCGCGCGGTATGTCCGGATGGTTGATCAGCTTCTTCAACCGGTTGGAACGCTTGTCCTTGTAAACCGCCCACTCCTTGGCACAGCGCTCCAGTGCCTCCACGGCGCGCAGTTGCGCCGGGTCGGCCTTGTAACCACGAGCGACCAACTCCGCCTCGTAGGTTTTTTTAACGCTGTTGCGGTGGGGCATGCACGGGCTTTAGAAGTTCAGCGTACGCTTGTCCACGGCCAGCGCGGCTTCCTTGGTAGCCTCACTCAGGGACGGGTGGGCATGGCAGATGCGGGCGATGTCTTCGGCGCTGGCCTTGAATTCCATGGCCACGACAGCCTCGGAAATCAGTTCGCTGGCCATGGGGCCGACGATGTGCACGCCCAGAATCTCGTCCGTCTTGGCATCGGCCAGGAACTTGACCATACCGGTGGTGTCACCCAGGGCACGCGCACGGCCATTGGCCAGGAAGGGGAAGGTGCCGGCCTTGTACGCCACGCCATCGGCCTTGAGCTGCTGCTCGGTGCGGCCGACCCAGGCAATCTCGGGGCTGGTGTAGATGACCCAGGGAATGGTGTTGAAGTTGACGTGTCCGTGCTGACCGGCAATGCGCTCGGCGACAGCTACGCCCTCTTCTTCCGCCTTGTGCGCCAGCATGGGGCCACGCACCACATCGCCCACGGCCCAGACGCCAGGGACATTGGTCTTGCAGTCGCCGTCCACCACAATCGCGCCGCGCTCGTCGAGCGCCAGGCCGATGGCTTCAGCGTTCAGGCCAATGGTGTTGGGCACGCGGCCGATGGAGACGATGAGCTTGTCGGCTTCCAGCTTCAGGGCTTCGCCCTTGGCGCTGGTGTAGGCGATGGAGACGCCCTTCTTGCCGGTCTTGATTTCGCCCACGGTCACGCCGAGTTCGATCTTCAGGCCTTGCTTGTCAAACGCCTTCTTGGCTTCCTTGGCGATCTGCTCGTCCACCGCGCCCAGGAAGGTGGGCAGGCCTTCGAGAATGGTGACGTCCGCACCCAGACGACGCCATACCGAGCCCATTTCCAGGCCGATGACACCGGAGCCGATCAGGGCCAGCTTCTTGGGCACAGCGCCTACGCGCAGCGCGCCGTCATTGGACAGCACGAATTCTTCGTCAAAGGGCGTGCCGGGCAGCGCACGGGCGTTGGAGCCGGTGGCAACGATCACGTTTTTGGCGGAGATGGATTCCTCAGCCTTGCCGGCCACCTTGACTTCCACCAGGCCGTCGGCGGCCTTCACAAAGGAGGCGCGGCCGTGGAAGAAGGTGACCTTGTTTTTCTTGAGCAAGTACAGGATGCCGTCGTTGTTCTGCTTCACGACGCTGTCCTTGCGGGCAATCATCTTGGCCACGTCCATCTTCACGTCTTTGGCGCTGATGCCGTGCTCGGCAAAGTGGTGGTTGGCATGGTCAAAGTGCTCGCTGGACTGCAGCAAGGCCTTGGACGGGATGCAACCGACATTGGTGCAGGTGCCGCCGGGTGCTGGGCCGCCGGCTGCGTTCTTCCACTCGTCGACGCAAGCGACCTGGAAACCGAGTTGGGCTGCGCGAATAGCAGCGATATAACCACCGGGGCCGCCGCCGATGACGACGACATCAAATTGTTTGCTCATGGGAATTCCTGTTGGTATATGTGAAAAAACCTGCCGTCCAGCATGACGAAAGCGTCGGGCCGGACAGACAGGTTCAATGGCGTGTGCTTAGATGTCGAACAGCAAGCGTGCGGGATCTTCCAGCGCTTCCTTCATCGCCACCAGGCCCAGCACGGCTTCGCGGCCGTCGATGATGCGGTGGTCGTAGGACATGGCGAAGTAGTTCATAGGACGAACGACGACCTGGCCGTTTTCCACCATGGCACGGTCCTTGGTGGCGTGCACGCCCAGGATGGCGCTTTGGGGCGGGTTGATGATGGGGGTTGACATCATGGAGCCGAAGGTTCCGCCATTGGAGATGGAGAAGGTACCACCGGTCATTTCTTCCATGCCCAGCTTGCCGTCACGGGCCTTGACGCCGAATTCGGCAATCTTCTTCTCGATCTCGGCAAAGCTCATCTGGTCGGCGTTGCGCAGAATCGGCACCACCAGGCCACGGGGCGAACCGACCGCGATACCGATGTCGAAGTAACCGTGGTAGACGAGGTCATTGCCGTCAACAGAGGCGTTCAACACCGGGAATTTTTTCAGGGCGTGCACTGCGGCCTTGACGAAGAAGCTC
>CANBTQ010000008.1 GCA_947372425.1 Comamonadaceae bacterium
GCGTGTGGTCGTGCACTTTGCGGTGCAGCCCACCACCGAGGCCCTGCGCCCCGAGGCGACGCAACGCAAACCCAAAACCGGTGGGCCTGAAACCGCCTTGGTGGTCGGCCCCGGCGCCGACACCGCCGAGAGCAACATCTACACCGACAGCCTGGGGCGCATCAAGCTGCAATTCCCCTGGGACCGCTACGGCCAGAAGAACCAGAACAGCTCGTGCTGGGTGCGTGTGTCAGCGGAGTTTGCCGGCAACCAGTTGGGCGCCAAGCACATTCCCCGCATCGGGCAGGAGGTGGTGGTCAGCTTTCTGGGTGGCGACCCGGACCTGCCCATCGTCACCGGACGTGGCTATAACGCCGTCAACATGCCGCCCTGGAGTCTGCCCGAGCAGCAAGCCCTGTCGGGCTTTCGATCCAGGGAACTGATCCCCGGGGGCGGCAACAGCGCAGCAGGCCGCAGCAACCACCTGATCCTGGACGACACTGAGCAAAAGATTCAGTTGCAACTCAAGAGCGACCACCAGCACAGCGGCTTGAGCCTGGGCCACATCACCCGCATCGAAGACAACGCCGGACGCAAAGACCACCGCGGCGAAGGCTTCGAGCTGCGTACCGACGGCCACGGTGTGCTGCGCGCCAAGGACGGCATGCTGATCAGCGCCGAGGCGCGCATCAACGCACAGGCCCACGCCAAAGACATGGGAGAGACCACCACCCGGCTCAACCACGCGCAGGACCAGCACGATGCGTTGGGCAACCTGGCCAGGCAGCACCAGGCGCAGGACGCGACCGACCAGGGCGCAGTCGCCAAGGTTCTCAAAGAACAAAACCATGGCATACAAGGCGGGAGCGTAGCGGACGGCACGTTCCCCGAACTGGCCGAGCCGCACATCGCCATCGCCAGCCCGGCCGGCATCGAATCCACTACTCCCGGCAGCACGCACCACCACAGCGGCAGTCACCACGCCATCACCAGTGGTGCACATACCAGCATCAGCAGCAACAAAAGCCTGCTGGCCAGCGCCAAGGAAGCGGTGCGACTGTTTGCCTACCAGAGCGGCATCAAGCTGGTCTCAGCCAAAGACAACATCGAAATCCAAGCGCTGCAAACCAGCGTCCACCTGCTGGCCAAGATGGACATCACCATGACCGCCAACCGCATCGTGCTCACGGCCAAGGAGAGCGTGACCATCAATGGCGGCGGCAGCTACACGGTGTGGAATGCCGGCGCCATCAAGTCCGGCACCAACGGCTCGCATGTGGCGCATGCAGGAGATCACGGGCATCCGGCGGGGGAAAGTATGGCGGTGGTGATGCCCGTTTTGCCGACCGGCACGCCTGCTGCCAAGCGCAGTTTCTCAGCCTAAAGAAAGCCAGAACAACATGTTGATCAGCGCCCCCTTTTTGAAATCTGCCACCACACAAGACACTTCAGACAGCATCCAGCTGGCATCCACCGGCCAGTACCCGGTGACCTCATATCTAGAGTGGCACAACGGCTTGCATCTCATCGCACCGCAGGAAAATGGCTTGCATGTGGACGTGCGCGCCATTGCCGACGGCACAGTCATTTACACCGCACCGGCAGACCCAGCGCCTAGCGAGAATCAAGCTCATCCGCAAAATTACGCGGCCTTTGGTTCCGGGCCGGAGTGGACTGACAAGGGTTTTGTCGTCGTCGAACACAAAACAGAAATCGGCGCCGATGGCAACGCGCCCACCGAGGTCGTTTTTTATAGCGTCTATGCCCATCTAAAAGAAATTGCCGCAGGCATCGCCAAAGACAAAAAGGTGTTTCGCAAAGACATCCTGGGTAAGCCGGGCCAGATCTATTCACAACCGGGGCATATTCACTTTGAAATCTGTTTGAACAACGCGAACATTGAAAAGCTGCTGGGCCAAGACCCAAACCGCTGGCCGGCTCCTGATGCGGAACCCACCAAAGATGGACGCATTGACGCGGTGTTTGGCAGCACCTATGTCTACCTGCCTGCCGGAACCCCCGTGCAAACGGCCACCCCCACCCACCACACGCGAGGCGCGGAAACGCAAACTCTCAGTGCCCCGCAATGGGTGCAGATTACCTACGCGGGTAAGGCGACGCTCACCAGCTACACAATGGGCGGCACGCCGATTGGTGCAACTCCGCGCACAGACCCTGACGCTGAATACGATCTCTACAACGAAGCCAATACCCGCCACAACAGCTTGGGCACCAGCGACAAAGCGGCGAGCAGTCCCAGCGGCTGGTATGAGTTGCTCCGCTTCGGTCGCAACCTTGGCCGCGGCCCTGGCGCCACAGACAAAGACCCTCTACCGGTCAATGCCGCGCACTGGCGCAAGATCAACACCCCGAATGGTGAAAAGTGGGCCGACTTGAATGCCAGCGGAACCTTCAAATTCAGCGATGCGGACTTCCCGGCTTTTTTGGGGTGGACCTGCTATGGCGACGACACCAAGGCAATGGATCAGCGTTGCGATAGTCCCAAACTGAAGGCTCTGTTAACCAGCCAAATCGGTGACCCCCTGGAAAAAGAAGCGACGCTCAAAGACCACGCCAAGCTCTTTCGTCAAACGGGGCTGGATTCCATCAAAGCCAAGCTGCGAAACGCCATCTGCAAGTTTCCGACTGAATTCGATCAAGGGAACTTCCAGCAGCGTTACGGACACATCGAAAAGGAAGAATATTTCCAAACCAACACCGGCGCATGGACCGCACTGGAAGACCACATCGAGGCCCTGACCTTCGCCGACTTGCCCGCCGCCTACAAGGAAGCGCAGTGGCATGTGCATCCGCTGGCATTTATTGAGGCGATGCGGCAATGTGGATGGCTACAAAAATCCGTCTTGAAACGAATCTTTACTACGATCACCGACTCCCAACTGGAGACTACTCGTTCAGAACTAAACAAGTTTTCATGCAAACACTTTCTTAATACCGGTTTGCGCCAAGCACACTTTTTTGGGCAGGTTCTAAAGGAAACTGGACCGAGCATGGGCGCCATCACGGAAAGCCTGAATTACTCAGAGGCGGCTTTGCGTTCTACGTTTCGGTTCTACTACGGTAGCCGCCCTGTTGAGGCGAATCAGGATGGTCGAACCGCATTCCATGCGGCGAACCAAGAGACCATTGCAAACAAGGTGTACGCAGGGCGAATAGGCAACGGCAACTTCGCCAGTGGTGACGGCTGGCTATACCGTGGCCGGGGAATGAAGCAGGTAACAGGGCGGGGAAATTATCGGGACTTTAAAAAGCAGTACCAAAATTATTGGGCAACCGGTTTACAAGATTTTGAGGGTCATCCAGATTTATTGGTTCAGGCGCCGTATGCCTTGCGATCCGCTGTGTGGTTTTGGGTATCCAAGGGCTGCATGAAGATGGCGGATGGTGGCATGCGGGACCGCGACGTGGATGCTGTTACTGGCATTGTCAATCATGGTGAATTGGGCACGCCAAAAGCAATAGTGCGCAGAAATTTTGCACAAGCCGCATATGAGACATTGGAGTGAATTGCCAAATGAAACACCAACTTTCCGTTTTAGCCGCATCATTACTTGCTCCATTTTTGGCTCATGCGCAATGTGAAAGGCATTTCGAAACCTGGGCTGCCGAACTGTATTCACGGGAAAAAGTTGACTGGACAACGGCCACTTGCAAAGTCTGGCCCATGAATCCGGCCCTGACTATTGCCGCGCTGCCTTTGTCACATGTAGAAAACACCAACGATATAGGCGCGTATGACTTGGATGTTCTAATCACCGACAGCCTGACCGGTACTGTATTTGCGAAAACCCATCAACCATCTGCGATCACCTACGATGCCGTACGGCTCAAGGGCATTGCCATTGATACTGCCCGATACCAATTGACACCGAACCAGCGGGCATTTGGCGTGCGCATCAGTTACGCGGGGTCATCAGGCATTTTTCCATTCGACACAACATCCTTAAACCTGTACGTTGTAGAAAATCAAGTTGTACGCCCAGTACTGAACCAATTCATTGTCGAATCTAGAAGTGGTGATTGGGACGGCGTTTGCACCGGCAGTTTCAACTCCACGTCACGTTCGATTGAGATAGGCGCACCCGGCGTTGAAGGCTATGTCAGCTTGAAGGTGACTGAAAAAAACACCCGCAGCGTCAATGTCGTGTCCAAAATTGAATGCGTCACGAAAGAGTTACAGCAAACGCGCAGCAATATCACGATTACCTACCGCAACGGCCACTACCCAACGCCCAAACACATGAAGCTTGATTTCTAAAGGTCACTAAACCCCCGTCGCCATCCGCAACCGCCGCGCCGCTTCTTCCGCCTGCGCATCGTCAATCTCGCGCATCAGGCCGCCCACATCCACTGCCGCCGTGCTCTGCGCGAAGCGGCCGGTCAGCACCATCTCGTTGGACAGCACGCCCGCCACATACAGACTCCAGATTTCCGGGCCGTAGTCGGTGCGCAGCAGAGCCGGGGCGAACTGGCCGAAGAAGTCGCGCAGGTTGGCCACATCGCGCAGCAGCATGCGCTGGGCGTGGTTGTTGCCGGCGGCATCCACGGCCTGCGGCAGGTCGATGATGACCGGGCCGTCGGCAGCCAGCAGGATGTTGAACTCGGACAGGTCGCCATGGATCACGCCCGCACACAGCATGCGCACCACTTCGCCAATCAGTGTGGCGTGGTGGGCCAGTGCCTGGCCTTCAGTAAAGGCTACGTCGTTCAGGCGCGGTGCGGCATCACCCTGCGCGTCCATCACCAGTTCCATCAGCAGCACGCCATCGTGAAAGTTGGAGGGTGTGGGCACGCGTACGCCGGCTGCGGCCAGGCGGGAGAGTGCATCCACTTCGGCACTTTGCCAGGCGGCCTCTTGCTCCTGGCGGCCAAACTTGCTGCCCTTGGCCATGGCGCGTGCCGAGCGCGAATTTTTTACCTTGCGGTTTTCGGTGTAGTCCACCGCCTGGCGGAAGCTGCGCTGGGTGGCCTCTTTGTAGATCTTGGCGCAGCGGGTTTCCTCGCCGCAATGCACCACATAGACCATGGCCTCTTTGCCACTCATGAGCTGGCGCACCACGGTGTCGATCAGGCCTTCTTCAACCAGGGATTGCAGTCTTGCGGGTGTTCTCATGCACCCATTTTGCGCTATGCCCTAGAACTGGTTTTTCAGAATCAAGCCGTTCTCGCGCGCCTCGCGTTCCAGCTGTTCGCGGAAGTCGGGATGGGCAATGGAGATCATGGCTTTGGCGCGCTCGGGAATGGACTTGCCCTTGAGGTTGACCATGCCGTATTCGGTGACCACATACATCATGTCGCTGCGCGGCGTGGTGACGATGGTGCCCGGTGGCATGTCGAGCACGATACGGCTTTTGCGCACGCCTTTGCGCTCGTAAGTGGAGGCCAGGCACATGAAGGCCTTGCCGCCCTGGCTGGCATAGGCGCCGCGCATGAACTGCAACTGGCCGCCGGAGCCGCTGATGTGGCGGTGGCCGTCGGCCTCGCTGGCGGCCTGGCCTTGCAGGTCCATCTGGGTGGTGTTGTTGATGCCCACCACATTGTTGTTGCGCATGATGGTGTGCGGCAGGTTGGTGGTCTCTACCGCGTTGCACAGGATGTCGGTGTTGCCGTTGATGGCGCTGTACAGCGCCTGTGAGCCCAGGCCGAAGCTGCACACGATCTTGCCCACATCCATCTGCTTGGCCGCACCGGTGATGATGCCGGCCTGGTACAGGTCGATGATGCCGTCGGTGAGCATCTCGGTATGCACGCCCAGGTTGCGCACGCCGCTGTGCAGCAGCATGGAGCACACGGCATTGGGCATGCCGCCAATGCCCACCTGCAGGCAGGCGCCGTCTTCAATCTCGGCTGCAATCAGCTGGGCCACGGTGCGGTCGATGTCGGTGGCCGCCGGGTTGGGCAGCTCGGGTGCCGCACGGCTGTCACCCTGGATGATGTAGTCCACCTGGCTGATGTGCACGCCGTTGTTCACACCATGCACATAGGGCAGGCCTTCGCAGACTTCCACGATGACTATTTTTGCGCGCTCCAGGATGGCACTGTGCCAGAGGTTGGCGGCGCTGAAGTTGAAGAAGCCATTGGCATCGACGGGGCAGACCTTGATTACCGCGATCTCACTGGGCGCAATAAAGCGGCGGTAGTAGTCGCTGATCTCACCCAGGTTGCAGGGGATGTAGTTGGCCTGGCCCAGGTCGGCCTTTTTGCGGTCGTAGCCGCTGAAGTGCCAGTTGTACCAATTGAAGACTTCGCGCTGCGGGTCGGCCTCGAGCACGGCGCGCGGGCGCACCGTCAGGCAGGCGCGGATATTGATGTTGCTGAGTTCGGCCTTGCGCTCGGCCAGGGCCTGGTCAAACACATCGGGCTGGCACAGCGAGGTGCCGTATTCAACCCAGTCGCCGGGCTTGACGAGGGCGGCCGCTTCGGCAGCGGATATTTTGCTTGCTGATTTCACGAACTAGGTTCCTATGTTGAAAAAGTCGACCGACTGTTGCAACTGCTCGGCCTGTGCACTCAGTTCTTCACTGGTGGCCGCCAGTTGCTCGGAGGCCGAGGCATTTTGCTGGGTGGCTTTGCTGAGTTGGCTCATGGCGTCGCTGATCTGCTCCACCGATGCATTTTGCTCCGCACTGGCCGCGGCAATCTCCTGCACCAGCTCACTGGTCTTCTGGATGCTGGGCACAATTTCATCCAGCAGGGTACCGGCGCGCTCGGCGGTGGTCACGCTACTGCTGGCCAGTTCGCCAATCTCGCGGGCCGCCAGCTGGCTGCGTTCGGCCAGCTTGCGTACCTCAGCCGCCACCACCGCAAAGCCCTTGCCGTGCTCGCCGGCGCGGGCTGCCTCAATGGCGGCGTTGAGCGCCAGCAGGTTGGTCTGGTAGGCAATGTCATCGACGATGCCGATCTTGGCCGCAATCTGCTTCATGGCCTGCACGGTTTGCGCCACGGCGCTGCCGCCTTCGCTGGCCTCGCGGCTGGCCTTGGTGGCCATGCCGTCGGTGACACGGGCGTTGTCGCTGTTGTGGCTGATGGAGGCCGACATGGCGCTGACCGAATCCGAGGTCTGCTCCACGTTGCCAGCCTGTTCACTGGCCGCCTGCGACAGCGAGGTGGCGGTGGAGCTGACCTGGGCCGCCGCACCGGTGAGTGCATCGGTAGCGGCACGCACCTCGCCCAGCACCCGGGCCAGGGTGTCGGCGGTGGCGTTGGCACTGTCCTTGACCTGACCGAACAAGCCGCCATAGCTGCGCTGGATGCGCTGGCTCAGGTCGCCCTGCTCAAAGGCCGCCAACAGCTGCGCAATGTCCTGCAGTCCCTGTTCACTGGTGTCCATCATCCGGTTCATGCCGGAGGACATGGAGGCAAAGAAACCGGTTTTGCCCTGCAGTGACAGCCGCTGCCCGAAGTCGCCCTGCTCGGCAGCAGACACCATGCGGGCCAGTTCCTGCTCGGAGGCAATTTCTTCGGTGCGGTCCAGCCATACCGTCACCCGACCAATGGATTCACCTGTGCCGGAGCGTATGGGTTTGGCCAGCAGGCGAATCTGGCGTCCGCCAATGTCCATATCCACTGCCTCGCCCGAGGTCACGGCCTGGTCAAAGCGTGCCGCCTGGGCGACGTTGGTAAACAGGCCACTGATGCGTTGGCCGAACAGGGATTCCAGATCAAAGCCCGGGCCACCCAATTTTTGCAGCAGCAGGCGGGCCGCCGGCGTGGCATGCACCAGGGTGGCGTTGGTATCGGACACCGTGACACATTCGGGCATGCTGTCCAGTGCCATCTTGATACGCAGGTTCTGGCTGGCCTCATGCTGCTCCCGCTGCTGCGCAAGCAGCTTTTCGGCGGCTGCCTGCTGCTCGTGCAGCACCTTTTCATGCATGGCGGCCAGCGAGGTATTGCTGGCCACCTGGGAGGCCAGGAAATCGCCACGCAGGCCCGTAGTCATGGCCTTGCGCGCAAAGTTGCCCCGGCTGGCATTGCCCAGCGCCGTGGCCTGCTCGCGAAAGCAGGCCTCCATCTGGTCCAACATATCGTTCATGTGCCAGCACAGGCGGCCCAGTTCGCTGTCTTCGCGCACGCCGGTCAGGCGCCGGTCAAACTTGCCGTGGGCCACTTCGGCGCTGACCTCGCTCAGCCGGGCCAGCACGCCGGCTTGCGCCCGCAGGCGTTGTACCCACCACACCAGCAGCAACAGGGCCGGCAGCAGAGCCAGCAAGGCCCACAGCGGCACGGCCATCAACCCAAACTGCACCAACAGCCCGAGGGACAGCAGCACGAACATGGCGGCGGCAAAGCGCCCGGATTCAGATTGAAAGAATGAAGGCTTCATAGCTCACTCCGAGTTGGGCCAGGGCCTGTTGCAAAAGCGCGATCGAAGCAGCACAGGCATTTTTGGGTCCGGCCTCCTGCTCGGCTTGCAGCATCTGGCGGTACAGGCCGCTCACGGCTGCGATACCCGAGGCGCGTGGCTTGCGGCGCACCGAGAAGTAGCCGTCCAGCACGCCCGCAGCTGTGAACGAGGGCGTGACGTTGGCAAACACCCAATAGAAGCTGCCGTCCTTGGAGCGGTTCTTGACATAGGCAAAGCACTCCTGGCGCGCTTCCAGCGTGTCCCACAAAAACTTGAATACGCCGCGTGGCATGTCGGGGTGGCGCACGATGTTGTGCTGCGTGCCCAGCAATTCGGTCTCGCTGTAGCCGGAGTACTCGATAAAGATGCGGTTGCCATAGGTGATGCGCCCTTTCAGGTCGGTCTTGGAGACCAGAAAGTCATCCTCCCGCATCACGCGTTCACGCTGCGCCGCAGCGACTGTCGTCTGATTCATAGTGGCCTCACCTGGGTATCGACTTGGCATGGAGTGCATCACGCATCGCAATGCCCAAAGTCCGCATCATCCTGCTTTTCCGGAGGGGCACCATGGGCAAAATCGCTGCAATGGAGCTTGCTTGATATACATCAAACCAGCATGCACATAGTACTATCGGCGTAGAAGAGACTGAGAACCCGCGCCAATAACTACATGAGCGAGCATACATTGCATATTCAGGAAGACGCACAATTTCGCAACCGCATTCTGGAAATGCTGGTGGCAAGTGCTCCGCTCGATAGCATTCTCGAGGCCCTGCTGCAAGGGCTGGAAGCCTTGCGTCCGGGCGCGCTGTGCAGCCTGCTGCTGCTGGACGCCGGGGGCCGGAATTTTGAACGGGCACTGGGCGCCAGCCTGCCGGACTTCTACAACGCCGCGCTGATCGGGCTGGCCATCGGCCCCGGCATCGGCTCCTGCGGCACCGCCGCCGACAGCGGCGAGCGCGTGATCGTGGAAGACATTGCCACCCATCCCTACTGGAAAGACTACCGCGCCCTGGCCGCGCAAGCCGGCCTGGCCTCGTGCTGGTCACAGCCGGTGCTGTCTGCCTCGGGCAAGGTGCTGGGCACATTTGCCACCTATTACCGCAGCCGGCGTACACCCGATGAGGCCGACCTGGATCTGATCGTACAGAGCGCGGCGCTGGCCTGTATCGCGATTGAAAAAGATGCCGAGGCACGCAAGCTGCGCGACAGCGAGGAGCGCTATCGCACGCTGGTGGAATGGTCACCTGATCCGGTGCTGGTGCACCGCCAGGGCATTATTTTGTACGCCAACCCCTCGG
The DNA here is from genome assembly GCA_947372425.1 of Comamonadaceae bacterium. Lineage (GTDB taxonomy): Bacteria > Pseudomonadota > Gammaproteobacteria > Burkholderiales > Burkholderiaceae_C > Allorhodoferax. Next base: position 9,649 of record CANBTQ010000008.1, read on the forward strand.
CCCTGCGGATCTTTGGCGCCAGCGATACGCAGCCCCTGGTGGGCACGTGCACCCGTGACCTGATACACCCCGACTTTCAGGAACAGCAGACCGAGCGCATGCACGCCATTGCGGACCGGGTTGCCATCAAGCCCATGGTGGAGTCGCGCTTTTTGCGCCTGGACGGCACGGCATTTGACGTGGAGGTGCAGGGCACCTCCATCCTGTACCAGGGCAGGCCGGCCATCCACGTAGTGCTGCGCGACATCACCCCGCGCAAGCAGGCCGATGCGGCCCTGCACGAAAGCCAGGAGCGTTTTCGCGCACTGGTCGAATTTCTGCCCATGGCCATCATCGTGCACCAGCAATTCAAGGTGGTCTATGCCAATCCGGCGGCAGCCAGCACCTTGGGCGCAAGTTCGCCCGAAGCCCTGCTAGGCATGTCCATTCTGGACCTGACGCATCCCGACTACCGCCAGCGTGTGCGTGACCGCCTGAGGGCGCGCGAAGAAGGTGTGCTGCTGACCAACACCGTGGACCTCAAGTTGCTCAAGCGCAATGGCGCGGCGATTGATGTGCAGATGACGGGTACCCTGATCCAGTATGCCGGCGCCGCTGCGGTGCAGGCCAGCTTTACCGACATCACAGAGCGCAAGCTGGCCGAGGACAAGCTGCAGCTCGCAGCCAACGTGTTCAGCCATGCCCGCGAGGGCATTGCCATCACCGATGTCGACACGCGCATTGTGGACGTCAACAACACCTTCTCCGCCATTACCGGCTACAGCCGCGATGAGGTGCTGGGCCATCAGCCCGCCATGTTCCAGCTGGGGGCGCACTCGGAACCCTATTACGAAATCATGTGGCAAAACCTGCGTGAGCAGGGCCACTGGAGTGGCGAGATCTGGAGCCAGCGCAAGAATGGCGAGACCTATGCAGAAATGGTCACCATCAGCGCCGTGGCCGATGGCATGGGCACGGTGCAGCACTACGTGGTGCTGTTCGTGGACATCACCTCCATGAAGAACTACCAGACGCAGCTGGAGAACATGGCGCACTTTGATGCCCTGACCCAGTTGCCCAACCGCCTGCTGCTGGCCGACCGCCTGCACCAGGCCATGCACCATGCGCAGCGGCGCCAGCAGACCCTGGCCGTGGTGTTTCTGGATCTGGACGGATTCAAGACCGTCAATGACCAGCACGGTCATGACATGGGAGACGCCCTGCTGATCGCGCTGTCGCAGCGCATGAAAGCGGCCTTGCGCGAAGGCGACACCCTGGCCCGCATAGGCGGTGACGAATTTGTGGCCGTGCTGACCGACCTGCAACAGCCTGCCGATGCCGAGCCGGTTCTGGATCGCCTGCTGCAGGCCGCCGCCGAACCCGTGCAGCTAGGCGACATCGCCACGCAGGTGTCCGCCAGCATGGGCATTGCAATCTATCCGCGCGACGGCACCCATGCCGATTTGCTGCTGCGTCGCGCCGACCAGTCCATGTACCTGGCCAAGCAGGCCGGCCGCAACCGCTACGCCTTCTTCTGCGAAAGCATCAGCCCGGCCTAAGCCGCAAAGGCGACCCGGCCCGCCACCAGGGTGGCACGCACGCGGCCGGGCAGCTCGTAGCCGCCAAAGGGCGTGTGCTTGCCCTGGCTGCGCAGGGCAGCAGGCTCTACGGTCCAGTGCGCGGCAGCATCGAACACGCAGACGTCTGCCACAGCGCCGCTGCGCAGGGCACCGGCTTCGCCGGCCAGCACACCCAGCGATGCACCCAGCACCGCAGCCGGACGCTGCGTGATGGTGGCCAGCGCGTCCGCCAGGCCGACGCCACTGTCCTGCGCCCATTTCAGCGTCAGGCTCAGCAGCAACTCCAGACCGGTGGCACCGGGCACGCTTTCGGCAAACGGCAGGGCCTTGTCATCCTCGCCCACCGGCGTGTGGTCGGACACCAGCGCATCGATGGTGCCGTCGGCCAGGGCGGCACGCAGGGCGTCGCGATCGCGCTGCTGGCGCAGCACCGGCGTCACACGCATGCGGCTGTCAAAAAAGCCGATGTCCAGATCGGTCAGGTGCAGTGAGTTGATGCTGACATCGCAGCTCACCGGCAGGCCCTCGGCCTTGGCCTGGCGCACCAGTTCCACGCCGGCGGCGCTGCTGATGCGGCACAGGTGCACGCGTGCGCGTGTTGCACGCACCAGCTCGAAGATGGTGTGCAGGGCAATCGTTTCGGCAGCCACCGGCACACCGCTCAGGCCCAGCCGCGTGGCCAGGGGGCCACTGGCGGCCACACCCTTGCCCAGATGCAATTCCTGCGGGCGCAGCCAGACGGTGTAACCGAAGGTGCTGGCGTATTGCAGGGCGCGCTGCAGCACCTGGGTATTGGCCAGCGGCACCTCGGCCTGGCTGAAGCCGACGCAGCCGGCCTCGGTCAGGCTGGCCATTTCGGCCAGCACTTCGCCCTCGAGCTTGCGCGTCAGCGCACCCAGCGGAAACACACGTGCCAGTTTGAGCCGCTCGGAGCGGTAGTGCAGCATTTCCACCAGACCGGGCACGTCCAGCACCGGCTCGGTATCGGGCGGGCAGACCACACTGGTAACACCGCCAGCCACGGCGGCTGCCAGCTCGGAGGCCAGCATGCCGCCCAGGCGCACCGACAGGTCGACCAGACCGGGGGCCACGATGCAGCCCCTGGCGTCCAGGGTTTGCTCCGGTGCAAAGCCAGCCGGCACGTTACCGAGGGCGAGAATTTTTCCGTCGGCAATGGCCACATCGGCCACGGCGTCCAAGCCGCTGGCGGGGTCGATGACGCGGCCGCCCTGGATCAGGATGTTCATGCTGAAACCTTATGTGTTGTAGCAGGCGTTGCTGCCAGGATGCGCTGCAAGGCTTGCACCAGCAGTTCGCACTCGGCCTGGGTGCCGATGGAGATGCGCAGGTGGTTGGCAATGCGCGGCTGGCCGAAGTGCCGCACCAGAATTTTTTGTTCGCGCAAGGCCGCCAGCAGCGTGGCCGCTGCTTGGCTGGCGTGCCGGGTGAAGATGAAATTGGCCTGCGATGGCAGGGTCTCAAAACCCAGCGCGGCCAACTCCGTCACCAGCCATTCGCGGCTCCGGATGACGGCTGCGGTGAGCTGCGCCAGGTAGGCGGTGTCTTCGATGGCAGCCTGTGCGCCGGCCAGGGCCAGGCGGTCCAGCGGGTAGGAGTTGAAGCTGTCCTTGACGCGGGCCAGGGCTTCGATCAGGGCAGGATGGCCCAGCGCGAAACCGACGCGCAGGCCGGCCAGCGCGCGCGACTTGGACAGGGTGTGCACCACCAGCAGGTTGTCGAATTCGGGGATCAGGGCTGCCGCGCTCTCGGCACCGAAGTCCACATAGGCCTCGTCGATGACGACCACCGACTGGCGATTGGCCTGCAGCAGCGTACGCAACTGGTCCAGCGACAGGGCGGTGCCCGTGGGCGCATTCGGATTGGGCAAGACAATGCCGCCATTGGGCACGCTGTAGTCGGCCACGTCCACCGCAAAATCGGCATTCAGCGGCACCTGCTGGAAGGCAATGCCATACAGACCGCACCACACCGGATAAAAGCTGTAGCTGATGTCCGGATAGAGGATGGGCAGCGCGTGTTTCAGCAGGCCCATGAAGGCATGGCCCAGCACCTCGTCCGAACCATTGCCCAAAAACACATGGGCCGGGCTCAGGCCGAACTGGCTGGCAATCACGCCCTTGAGTGCGTTGCCATTCGGATCGGGGTACAGGCGCAGCTTGTCGCTGGTGGCGGCGCGTATGGCTTCCAGCGCCAGCGGGGACGGCGGATAGGGGCACTCATTGGTGTTGAGCTTGACCCAGCCACCGGTTTGCGGCTGTTCGCCCGGCACATAGGCCTTGAGCTTGTCAATGCCGGTGCTCCAGAACGGAGAACTTGTAAAAGCGCTCATGCTTCGTTGCCCGCCACAATGCTCATCACCGCCATGCGCACGGCGATGCCAAAGGTTACCTGGGGCAGGATCACGCTCTGCAGGCCATCGACCACGGCCGAGTCGATCTCGACGCCACGGTTGATGGGGCCGGGGTGCATGACGATGGCATCACTCTTGGCCAGTTGCAGCTTTTCGGGGGTCAGGCCAAAGCGCTTGAAAAATTCATGGGTGCTGGGCAGCAGCGCGCCACTCATGCGCTCGTTTTGCAGGCGCAGCATGATGACCACGTCGCAGTCCTTGATGCCCTCCTCCAGCGTGTGGCAGACACGCACACCCATCTGCGCCATGTCGGACGGCACCAGGGTCTTGGGGCCGACCACGCGCACCTCGGCGCAACCGAGCGTGGTGAGGGCATGGATGTCGGAGCGGGCCACGCGCGAATGCAGCACGTCGCCCACGATGGCCACCGTGAGGTTGGCAAAATCCTTCTTGAAATGCCGGATGGTGTACATGTCCAGCAGCCCCTGCGTGGGGTGGGCATGGCGGCCGTCACCGGCGTTGATCACATGCACATGCGGCGCCACATGCTGCGCAATCAGATAGGGCGCGCCGGATTCGCTGTGGCGCACCACAAACAGGTCGGCGGCCATGGCGCTCAGGTTGGCAATGGTGTCCAAGAGCGACTCGCCCTTGGCGGCGCTGGAGCGCGCGATGTCGAGGTTGATGACATCGGCCGAGAGCCGCTTGGCGGCGATTTCGAAGGTGGTGCGGGTGCGCGTGCTGTTCTCGAAGAACAGGTTGAACACGCTCTTGCCACGCAGCAGCGGCACCTTCTTCACCTCGCGGTCATTCACCGAGACAAAGTTGGTGGCGGTGTCCAGCACGTGGGTGAGGATGTCCTTGGACAGACCTTCCACCGACAGCAGGTGGATCAGCTCGCCGTTTTTATTGAGTTGGGGATTGCGCTTGTACAGCATCTCTAGATTTCTTTCACTTCAAATCGGAAGGCGCCATCCTCGGCACGCGCCAGTGCCAGCGACTGCTGCTCACCCAGGGCGACGCGGGCGGCGGCAAAGTCGGCCTGCACCGGCAACTGCCGGCCGCCGCGGTCCACCAGCACCGCCAGGCGTACCGAGGCCGGGCGACCATAGTCAAACAGCTCGTTGATGACGGCGCGCAGCGTGCGGCCGGTGTAGAGCACATCGTCCAGGATCAGGATGTGTGCGCCGTTCACATCGAAAGGCAGCTGGGTTTGCGCGCTGCTGGCCAGGCCGCGTTTGGCAAAGTCGTCGCGGTGCATGGCCGACGAGATCACGCCGGGCTTGCCGGGCAGGTTCAGGTCACGCTGCAGCCGCTCCACCAGCCAGGCGCCACCCGAGGTGATGCCCACCAGTTTGGTATCGGCCTGGCACAGCAGACCCACACCGCGCAGCAACTCCTTGTACAGCGCTTCGGCATCCAAAAAAAGGGCTCCGGGCTTGCCGGCCCCTGGGCTTACGTCCTTATCCATTCCCGACTCCTTAAAGCACCCGCAGGGTGCGCTTGCTTGGGTTCAAAACATCTGCTGGCTGAACAACTTCAGCATATCCAGGGCGTCACCCGGTGCGGCATCGAAGGACTTGGCGCCAAACCCGTACCGGAAGTGGGGTGCGTACTGCGGAAAGCTCTGCACATCCTGTGCGCGCAGGCGCTTGTAGCCCATGCTCCATTTGGAAAATTGTCGCTCGGCAACCGACTGCAGCACCAACTGCGTGACGTTGCTGTGGCGCCGGTCCTGGCACACGCGGCCATAGGTTTCAAGCACCGCCGGCGCGTCCCCTTCGAGCACCTGGATAAAGCTGCCCTCCGCATACAACAGCATGCCGGTGATGCCGTTTTGCTGGTTGTGGTGTACGGCAGATTCCAGGATGGCAGCCAGCACAGACTCGTTGTGGTCCACCAGGTCGCTGACGTAAATCAGTTGCATGAGCTTCATGGCTGCGACTCCTTCCGTGTGGCGCCCGCACCCGCGGTCGGCAGTTGCCTCAGGAACTGTTCCAGAATGATGCAGGCCGATGCCGCATCGGCATCCTTGGCGCCGCTGGAGAGGGCTTCGGTGGTGCTGTAGCGCTCATCCACCTCAAACACCGGCAGGCCAAAGCGGCCGTGCAACTGGCGGCCGAATTTTTTGGCCCGCGCCGTGTTCTCGTGCGCCGCACCGTCGGGGTGGTAGGGCACGCCGATGACGATGGCCTGCGGCTGCCACTCCTTGAGGACTTTCTCGATCTGCACAAAGCGCGCGTCGCCCTGGGCATGGATGGAGCCCTGCGGCTGGGCGGTGCCCAGCAGGCGGTTGCCCACGGCCACGCCGGTGCGTTTCTCGCCGTAATCAAAGGCCATGAAAGTGGTCAGCGTGGCGGCAACCGGCACGGCGGCCGAGGGGGTGCTCACGCGTGCCCCACCTGGGTGGAAATCATCCAGGACTGCAGGCCCAGCAGGCCCAGGGCGCGCTCGTAGCGCTGCTCCACCGGGGTGTCAAAAATCACGTCGCGGCTGGCGTCGACGGTGAGCCAGCTGTTCTCGCCCAGTTCGGATTCCAGTTGCCCCTCACCCCAGGCCGAATAACCCAGCGTGATCAGCACCTTCCTGGGCCCGTTGCCGCTGGACAGGGCTTCGAGCACGTCCTTGGAAGTGGTCATCTCCAGGCCGCCCGGAATGCTCATGGTGGAGGCATACAGGGTCTCGCTCTGCGGGCCGTCGGCCGCGAACATCGGCTCGTGCAGGACAAAACCCCGTTCGGTCTGCACCGGCCCACCCTGAAACACCGGGTTGTTGCTCAGGTCCAGGCGCTTGAGCGGCAGGTCCACCTTCTCAAACAAGGCCGGCAGATGGATGTCCGAGGGCTTGTTGATAACCAGACCCAGGGCGCCCCGCGCAGTGTGCTCACAGACATAGACCACGCTCTTGCCGAAAAGGGCATCTTCCAGCCCGGGCATGGCAATCAGAAAATGGTTGGTGAGGTTGATGGGTGCAGAATCGCCGGACATATTTTCATTTTAGCGGCACGCATGCAACACACTTTCTCCACCGGCCTGGTATGGCTGCGACGTGACCTGCGCCTGCACGACAACGCGGCGCTGGCTGCCGCACTGGCGCAATGCGCCCGGGTGCATTGCGTCTTTGTTTTTGACACCGCCATTCTGGACGCCCTGCCCCGGCAGGACCGGCGGGTGGAGTTCATCCGCGAATCGCTGGTGGAGCTGGATGCGGCCTTGCGCGATGCAGCAGGCAACCCTGCCGCCGGTCTGATCGTGCACCACGCCCTGGCCAGCGACGCCATTCCCGCGCTGGCCCATAGCCTGCAGGTGCAGGCGGTGTTCGCCGCCAAAGACTATGAGCCGCAGGCACTGCAGCGCGACACCCTGGTGCGCCAGACCCTGCAGGCCCAGGGCATTGCCTTTGTGCAGATGAAGGACCATGTGGTGTGGGAAGAGCGCGAGGTACTCACGCAAACCGGCAAGCCCTATGGCGTGTTCACGCCCTATCTGCGCAGCTGGCTGGCGAAGCTGGATGCCACGCCCCAACCGGAGCAAGCACTACCCTATCCCGAGCGCCTGGCAGCCAGGCCCGCCGCCCTCGCCGTGCCGGTGCCAACGCTGCAGCAGCTCGGTTTTGAAACCAGCAATCTGGCGGCGCTGGCGATTCCCACCGGCATGTCGGGTGCTGCCCGCCTGCTGGAGGATTTTGTGGCGCGCATGGACCGCTATGACGAGACGCGCAACTTCCCCGCCATCAAGGGGCCAAGCTACCTGGGCGTGCACCTGCGCTTTGGCACAGTGTCGATCCGCCAATTGGTGAACCTGGCGCTGCAGCACGTGGCACAAGGCAGCGCGGGGGCACAGACCTGGCTGGCCGAACTGGGCTGGCGTGACTTTTACGTCCAGATCCTGGCCAACTTTCCACACGTGGCAACCGGCGCCTTCAAGCCCGAATACGACGCCATCAGCTGGGACGAAGGCCCCGAGGCCGACGCCCTGTTTGCCGCCTGGTGCGCCGGTCGCACCGGCTACCCGCTGGTCGATGCGGCCATGGCACAGCTCAACCAGACCGGCTATATGCACAACCGCCTGCGCATGGTGGCGGGTAGTTTTCTGGTCAAGCACCTGGGGCTGGACTGGCGCCACGGCGAGCGTTACTTTGCCCTGCAGCTGAATGACTTTGACCTGTCGGCCAACAACGGCGGCTGGCAGTGGGTGAGTTCCAGCGGCTGCGATGCCCAGCCCTATTTCCGCATCTTCAACCCCGTGAGCCAGAGCGAGAAGTTCGACGCGCAGGGCAAGTTCATCAAGCGCTATGTGCCGGCACTCAAGGCCTTGAGCGACAAGGCCATCCACGCGCCCTGGCTGGCCAAACCGCTGGAGTTGCAGGCCGCCGACGTCACGCTGGGCCAGGACTACCCGCTGCCGGTGGTGGACCACGCCAAGGCGCGGGCGCGCACCTTGCTGCGTTACGGGGTGGTGAAGAAGTAGACGCCGTGTACTAGTCGGCTTGCTCCTGCGCCTGCGCGCAATACGAGCGGATCAGCACCAGCAACTCGTCTTCGGAATAGGGCTTGCCCAGGTAATGGTCCACACCCAGTTCCACGGCATGTTCGCGGTGCTTTTGTGCAATGCGCGAGGTGATCATGATCACCGGCAGATCGCGCAGGTGTTCATCCGCACGGATGTTGCGCACCAGGTCAAAGCCGTCCATGCGCGGCATCTCGATGTCGGACAGCACCACCGCCGGCTTCTCCTGCGCCAGCACTTCCAGCGCATGCAGGCCATCGTTGGCCAGGGCCACACGGAAGCCTTCGCGCTTGAGCAGGCGCTGCGTCACGCGGCGCACGGTGATGGAGTCGTCCACCACCAGCACCAGGGGCGCCTGGGTACTGACCGAGGCCAGCGGCGTCACCGGGGCAGCACCGTCCGCATCGGCCAGCGTGGCGCAGGCCGACATGGCGCGGGCGGCGGTACCGTACACCGTGGCAAGCGCCACCGGGTTGTAAATCAGCACCACGGCACCCGAGGCCAGCACCGACATGCCGGCCAGACCCGGCAGGCGCGCCAACTGCGGCCCCAGGTTCTTGACCACGACTTCTCGGTTGCCCAGAACCTCATCCACATGCAAAGCCAGGCGCTGCCCGGCGCTGCGGAACACGGCCACCGGCAGGGTGCGCGACTGCGGCTCCACGCTGCGGCCCGAGACCTGCAACAGCGCGCCGCCCCAGTAGAAGGGAATGGCCTGCCCGTCCCAGTCGTACTGGCCGCGTGCATACGCAGCCTCGACACTGGCTAGCGGAGCACGCAGCACGGTTTCAATCAGGTTGCTGGGCACGCCAAAACTCAGCTCGCCCATGCGCAGCATCACCACCTGCGTGACGGCGGTGGTCAGCGGCAGCACCAGCCGGAAATCGGTGCCCTTGCCGGCTTCGGTGCGGGTCTCGACCAGACCGCCCAGGGCGTTGACTTCGCTTTGCACCACATCCATGCCGATACCGCGGCCGGACAGTTCAGTCACCGTATCGGCCGTGGAGAAACCGGGGGCAAACAGCAGCTGCGCGGCCGCCGCGTCGTCCAGCACCGCATCGGGCTCAATCAGCTTGCGTGCCAGCGCCTGCGCGCGGATCTTGTCCAGCTGCAGGCCGGCGCCGTCGTCGCTGAAAGACACCGAGACATCGTTGCTTTCCTGGTGGACCGTGATGGTGATGGTGCCCACGGCCGGTTTGCCGGCAGCCACGCGCACGGCGGCGGCTTCAATACCGTGTGCCACGGCGTTGCGCAGAATGTGTTCAAAGGCCGGCGTCATGCGGTCCAGCACGCCCCGGTCCATTTCGATGCTGCCACCCACGATGTCGAGCTTGACCTGCTTGCCCGACTCCTTGGCGGCCTGGCGCACCACGCCGTAGAGGCGCTCGGAGATGCCTTCAAACTCCACCATGCGCGTGCGCAGCAGGTCGCGTTGCAGTTCGCGCGCCTGGCGGGCCTGGGCATTGAGGTCGTCTTCGGCACCTTCCAGCGAGCGCTGCAGATTGCGCTGCACCGTGGCCACGTCGTTCACCGATTCGGCCATCATGCGGGTCAGTTCCTGCACGCGGGTAAAGCGGTCGAACTCCAGCGGATCAAAGCCCTGCGCGTCTTCCTTGGTGTGGGCCATGCGCGACTGCATTTGCGACTCGGCCTGCACCTCCACATCGCGCAACTGCTGGCGCAAACGGTCCAGATTGCCGGTGAGCTCGCCCAAGGCACCACGCATCTGGATCACGCGGGCATCAAGCCGGGCGCGGCTGATCATCACTTCGCCGGCCTGGTTGACCAGGCGGTCCAGCAACTGGGTGCGCACCCGCACCGACTGCCCGGCACCGCCACGCGGCGCCTGGCGCATCACCTGCTCCAGGCCGGCCGGTGCCAGGGCTGCGGCAACGGGTGTGACGGCAGCGGCAGCAAGGTCTGCATCTGCAGGTTTGCTGATGTCCTGGCGGGGCGCCAGATCCAGCGCGTCCAGCGTGGCCTGCAAGCCGTCCAGTCGCGCCAGCAAGGGTTCGAGCTGCACCGTCTGCAAGTTTTCAGAGCCCAGCACTTCGATGCCGGACTCCATGCGGTGCGCCATTTCGCCCAGGCGCATGGCTCCGGCCAGGCGGGCACTGCCCTTGAGGGTGTGCAGCACGCGCAGGGCCTCGGCCCTGGCGCTCAGGTTGTCGGGACGTGCCACCCACTGGCGCAGCGCTGTGCCCAGGGCCGGCATCAGTTCCAGCGCCTCTTCCTGGAAGATGGGGAACAGGTCGGTGTCCAGATGGTCCAGCGCGTCAATGTCGTGGTCGTGCGCGTCGGCCACCTGCAGCGGTGCAGCGGCCATGGCGCGCGCGGGCACAGCCACCAGCGCGGGTGCCGGCAGCAGGTCCGGCTCGGGCTCCAACGCGGCGGCTTGCGGCGCGGACGCCTCCGGCTCGGCGGGCTCGGCGGGCTCGGCGAAGTCCAGCATCCGGGTATCTATGCCTTGCTGTGTATCCGGCTCCAGCAGCGCCTCGGCGTCTTCCTCGTGCAGCGGCTGAATCGTGGGTGCTGCAAATTCGGTATCAATAATGTCCCGTAGCTCCTGCAGCACGCGGGCATCGCAGGTCTTCAGGAAGCCGGCGGCAAACTGGTGCAGCAGGCGGCGTATGTCTTCGGCCGCATCGTTGAACACCTGCGCATGCTGGGCCGTGCCCTGGTCGTGCAGTTGCACATGTTCCAGCGCATGCTCCAGCGCGCGCGCCACCTCGGACAAGGCGGTAAAACCAACCGTGGCCGAGCTGCCGCCCAGGGAGTGGGCCAGCGCCACCGTGGAGTCCCAGATCGGGCGATGCAATTCCAGCGCCCATTCGCTCAGCTCGGTCAGCAGACGACGCGACCATTCATCGGCTTCGTTCAGGTAGACGTTGTAGAACGGAATACTCAGGCGCAAATCACCAATCACCTTGATCTGGTCATCGGCTTCATAGGCGGGCGCCAGCACTTCGGCTGCCGGTACGGCGTCCACAGCCTCATCCTCTGGCAGCGCAACAGCTGCCTCGGCCGGCGGCGGCACCGTATCCTCTTCCGGCAGCAGGTCTTGTTCCAGCGACAGCGCTGCGTCCAATGCCGGCGGTACATCCGGCGGCAACAGTGCCTCGGCAGCGGGCAGTGCCTCATCCAGGGAAATGGCTTCCGCAGCTGGCTCTGCTTCGGGCAGCGCCAACGCTGCGGCGGCAGACTGAGCGTCGTCCTGCGGCAGTTCCTGCTCCAGCAGCAACTCTTCTTCCAGCGACAAGCCTTCTTCAAAAGGCGGCTCGGTGTCTGGTGCCGAATCGTCGTCCTCCGCCATGGGCGGAAAGTCCAGCGCAAAGGCCGGCGGCTCGCTGCCGGCCATGGCTGGCAGATCCAGCGAATGGCCCAGGTCGCCAAAGTCCATATCGTCCAGATCACCCGGGTCGCTGTCGGCATCCGCTTCGGCCCGGTCCGCTGCCGGATTCTGCAGCGCCTGCATGGCTTCCAGGCTGAAGGTCTGGGTGGCTTCAAAGTCCACACGCGGCGGCTCGAACGCAAACTCCGGTTCGAATTCCGGTTCAAACTCCGGCTCGAATGCGGACTCCGGTTCCGGCTCGGCTGCCGGTTCCGGCGCCACCGTGCGCTGGGGCTCGGCCGCAAACTCGGGCAGCCCGTCAAAGATCTGGGTTGCCAGAAAGTCGGGGAAATCTGCCGGCGTTTCTGCCTGCAAGTGGTCCACCAGACGGGTGGCGGCAAATTCGTGCCCGTCCGGCACCGGGCTTGCCGGCGCGGCTTCGGGCGCATCCAGCAGATGGAAGGCCGATGGAATTTCCAGCGCTTCGGCATGCGCCGGCGCACCCGGCACCTGCAGTGCCACGACCTGCCCATGCAGGCGCATGGCATCGGCCGAGGCGCGGAAATCGGCGGCACTCCAGGCTGCGGCGTCGCGGTTGGCAATGTCTTCAATCCAGCGCCCGAAGGCGGCCATGGCGGCGCTGGAAAGCGTGATCAGCGCATCGCTGGCGGGCTTTTGCTCGGCCAGCCAGGCATTGAACAATTGCTCAAAAGACCAGGCGGCCTCGCCGAAGTCGTTGAGACCGACCATGCGCGAGCTGCCCTTGAGGGTGTGGAAGGCACGACGCAGCGTGGTCTGCTCGGCCAGGTTGGACGGGTCCACGGCCAGTTCGCGGGCGGCGGCCAGACCGGCCACCACCACTTCGCGGGCTTCGTCCAGGAAGATGTCCTGCAAGTCAACGTCGTCTTCGTCTGCCTGGTCGGCCGGCTGCGGCGCTGCGGCCACGGGCTGCGGCCGGGGAGCGGGCGCCTCTGCCACCGGCACCACCGGTTCGGGCGCCACCGGCACAAGTGCCGGGACTGGCTCAGGCACTGCCACCACCGGGACGGGCGCACTGCGCTCGCGGCCCATCAGGGGCTTGAATTCGCCAATGTCTTCGTCATACACAAACAGCTTCTTGGCCATGCTGCGCTGGTAGCTCAGCATGTCGATCAGCAGGCCCAGGGCACCCAGGCTGTTGCCCAGCTTTTCGAACACGCCACTGCGGGCTTCAGTTGCATCCCCATCGTCCACCAGCAGGCGGTCCACGCTGGCGCGCATGCGCAAGGCGGCAATCGAGGGCTGGTCCAAGCCGAGCACCGAGAAGACGCCGCGCATCTGGCCCAGGCGGCTGGGCACTTCGCGCAGCGGCGCCTTGTCGGCCGGATTGCGGAAGTACTGGTCGAGTGCGGTTTCCACCTCACCCAGTGAGGCACGCAGCTCATCGACCACGCTGCCCATGGTCTGGCGGTCGCTCACGCGCCGGTACAGCTCTTCCATCCAGCCTTCCAGTGGCTCGGGTTCGGCGCCCTCGCTCACCAGATGCAGGCGGCGCGCCAGCCGGTTGCTGCGCTCCACCATCTGGTCGTCGGTCGGGTCCAGATCGGCGTAGGCAGCTTCCAGGTAGAGGATGGAGGTGGCAACCTCCATGGCAACGGCCGGAGCCGGGGCCTCGCCCGAACGCACGATGGCGTCAATCACGCCGGTCAAGGCCTGCGACAACGCGCCGCTCTTGGGATGCAGTTTGAGAATGGAATCGGCCACCGCGTGGAACTGCTCGCCGGCCATCTTGATGCGGTGCGTATCGCCGCCGGCCAGGGCCGACCAGGTTTCTGCGGCTGCGGCAATGCGCTTGCGCGCCAGCACCAGCTGGGCCGGATCAAAGCGGCCGAACTGCGCGGTCTCATAGTCCACACCGGCACTGTCGCCCAGGCCGTAGGCGGTGCGTACAGCGGCCAGCAAATCGGCCTGCTGGCCCGGGCCGGCCTGCGCCTGGGAACAGAAGAACACCAGGTCCTGCGCCAGCCGCTCGCTCGGGCCGGACTCCGCGCGGGCCAGTGCCGCGTACTGCTGCAGGATGCGCGAGGCGGTGCGCTTGGTGTAGATGTCGGCCGGCAGCAGCGACAGGCCCATGGCCTGAAAGTAGCCGGCTGCGATGGCCCAGAAGCTGCGGTCTTCCAGCCGGGACTGGTCTGCAGCCAGGCCGGCGCACAGCTGCGCCAGCCGGCTGGCGGCCAGCGGATCGGCTGTCTTCACAATCTTCAGCACGGCCTGGTCAAGGCGGGCCCGCAGCTCGGGCGCATAGGCCAGGGCGTGACGCGCCGGGTTCAGTGCCACCGGCAGCCAGCGCCACTCCTGCGGCCACAGATCGGCCGGGTGGATGCGCTCGGCACCCGACAGCTCCATCACCGCGCGGTATTGCGGGAACAGGGCCACGCTGGAGGCGCTCTTGCCCTTGAGCACGCCTTCCAGGTATTCGGTCAGGGCAAAGCTGGCGCGCTCAATCCGCATGGCGGCATCGTCGCTGCACAGCTCGGGGCGTTGCACAAACTTCTGCACCGCCGACTCCATGGCGTGCAGCAGGCGGGCCGGTGCGGTCATGCCCACCATTTCCAGCGCACCCACGGCCTGGTGCAATTGCTGGCGTGCCACGCGCAGATGGCTGGCGTCGAGTTCGCTCAGTTCGGAGCCGCGTGCCAGTTCGGCGTCGCGTACAAAACGGTGCATGGCCTTGGTGGCGCCATCCAGCGATTTGCGCAACTCGTCCAGCACCCAGGCCAGGGGACCCAGGTCATTCAGGGCGGGGTCGCTCTCTGCAAGCGCCGAAAAGGTCGATGCCATGGTGTCAGTCTCGGTGGGTTGCGCGCATCAAACGATCTTGAACCGCGATACGGACTGGCGCAGCTCTTCGGCCATGCGCGACAGTTCACGCACCTGGCCGGCGGTGACACGGGTGCCCTCGCCGGTCTGCTCGGTTACGGCAAAAATGTGCTGGATGTTCTCGGCCATTTCATTGGCCAGACCGGCCTCGCGCGAGGCGGAGTTGGAGATCTGCTCGATCAGGTCGGCCACACGGCGCGACACCCGGTCAATCTCGGTCAGCGCGGTACCGGCGTTGTCGGACAGTTTGGCTCCCTCGACCACACCCTGGGTACTGCGCTCCATGGCGCCGATGGCGTCCTGGGTATCGGTCTGAATCGCCTTCACCAGCGCAGCAATCTGGCGCGTGGCATCGCCCGAACGTTCCGCCAGGCGCTGCACTTCTTCCGCCACCACCGAGAAGCCGCGACCGGCTTCCCCGGCCGACGCGGCCTGGATGGCGGCGTTCAGGGCCAACACGTTGGTCTGCTCGGTAATGTCCGAGATCAGCTCGGTGATTTCACCAATCTCCTGCGACGACTCGCCCAGGCGCTTGATGCGCTTGGAGGTTTCCTGGATCTGGTCGCGGATAGAGTTCATACCGCCGATGGCGTTTTGCACCGCCGTCAGGCCCGACTCGGCGGCCTGCAGCGACTGCCGCGCCACCCGGGCCGATTCCTGTGCCTGGGCCGACACGTCATTGATGCGGCCGGCCATTTCCAGCACGCTCTGGCCGGTTTCGCGAATTTCATGCAACTGCTCTTTGGAGGCCGCCAGCAGTTCGGTGGACGTGGCATCCACATCCGCCGTGGTCTGGGCCACCTGGGCCGCCGTGTTCTGCACGTTGGCCACCAGGGAGCGCAACTCTTCCACCGTGTAATTCACCGAGTCGGCAATGGCGCCGGTGATGTCTTCGGTCACCGTGGCTTCCTGCGTCAGGTCGCCTTCGGCCACGGTTTGCAGTTCGTTCATCAATCGCAAAATGGCGGCCTGGTTGGCGTCGTTGACGCGCTTGGCGTCCTGCTCCAGCCGTTCGGCTTCCAGCCGTTGCTCGGCCGCCATGCCCTGGCGTCTGCGGCTGTCCTGCAATTGCACATAGGAGAGTCCGGCGGCGGAGAGCAGCGCCAGGCCGGCGGCCAGCGCCAGCAGCACCAGCGACATGCCGCCCACACCGGTCTGCGACGACAGCTTGCCCTGCACCACCTCGAGATTGCGGCGCAGCGCCTCGCTGTCGGCCATGATGAGATTCTGGGCATCGCGCGCGGCCACCAGGCCCGGCAGATTGTCCAGAATGGCGCCGCCCTGGACGCGCATTTCTTCATACTGCTTGATCAAGGCATCGAGTTGTTCGCGGGTGGCCGAGTCCTTGGCCGCAGACAGGTGCAGCTCGGCATTGCCATTGAGCAGGCCCAGCGAAATTTCCTTGAAGGTGGCGAGGTCCTTGCCAAGCAGAAACACCGCTTCGGGGCTGACGCCCTCGGCGGTCAGGAATTCGTTGGACGACTTGCCGATGCGCTGCGTCAGCATGATGAGCTGGCCCACGGCCGAGATTTCTGCGGCGGGCGCATTCTGCTGCACCTTGGCGCTGGAGATGCTTTGCGCGATTTCCAGCAGGTCCGACGACTGGCGGTTGATGCGGTGCAGTGCGGCGCCGATCTGGGTCAGCACCTTTTGCTGCGCCATCACGGCCTTGGCACTTTTCTCGGCCCGGTTCACCATGGGGATGACATCCACCAGGTCGGACTGCAGGCTGTCGGGCAGCGGGCTCAGGCCCATGCTGCTGTCACCGGTTTCCAGTCCATGCGTATTCTTGGCCAGCACGTCTGCGCTTTCGGCCACGTCCGCGAAGGAGGTGGCATTGCCCACCAGCGCCTGGCTGACCGATTTGGCCAAGCGCTGCGACTGCATCAGGGACTGCCCGGTCACACCCAGCTGCTGCGCCACTTTGTCCGACTGGCTCAGGGCAAAAATCGTCACGCCACCCAACAGCAGCAGCGAGCCGCCCAGCATGAAGCCGAGAAAACGCTGCTGCTGTGCCACCGACCGCGTACCCAGGCCCGGCACAGAAATCAGATCCTTGTCCAGCACCGGGCTTTCCACCGGGGTCAGGTCCTGTGCCGGCAAAGGATCCTGCTTGCTCGGTGCACCGGCGCGTGCGACCAGCACGGTCTCCGGCGGTTCGGCATCAGCACCCTCGTCGGGCATGGCCAGGCTCATGCGCGAATCGGCCTCCGATTCGGGCGACTTCTTGGCAAACAGCTTTTTGATGTGGTCAGTGACAGACATGATGGGCACCTGGAAGTGAACTAAGCACCAATGCTTAAAAAGGAGGGGGATTGGGCCAATGCGCGCAGGTTGATTTCCTGCCAGCGCTGTTCTTCGGCATCCACGAAACAGTTGCCGAAATAGGCCGGCGCGCCGGCCGGTGCTGCCGCACTGGACTTGAAGGCTTCGCTGCCACGCAGGCCCGCCAGGCTGTCCACCTGCAGTGCGCAATTTACTTCGAGCAAAGCATTCAGGGTGACCACGCTGGCCTCGGCTGCGCCACTTGCAGACGGTGCATCGGCACCGGTGTCGGCCGCAATAAAGCGCGCCAGATCAACCACGCCAAACAGACTGCCACGGATGTTGAGCACACCACGAAACCAGGGTTTGGAATAAGGGACCGCCTGGGCATTGGACAGGGGCACGATCTCACCCGACTGGCCCAGTGGCAGCAGGTAGTTGAGCCCACCTGCACGGACGGCCAGCCAGGCCACTGACATGCCCTCGCTTTGGGCCGCCTGCAGGCGTTTGGCCAGTCGTGTCTGAAGATCCCGGAGTGCTTCGCGTTTGGCCATCGTGCGGTATCAGCCCAGCGCCTTGATTTTGGCAAACAGCTCGGACGAATCCACCGGTTTGGTGATGTAGTCGCGAGCGCCCTGGCGCATGCCCCATACCCGGTCGGTCTCCAGACTCTTGCTGGTGCACATGATGATGGGAATGGCCGTGAACTCCGGCGTGCGGTTGATGGAGCGCGTGAGCTGGAAGCCGTTCTGGCCCGGCATCACCACATCCATCAGGATCAGGTCGGGCTTGTCTTCGGCCAGACGGGCAAAGGCTTCGGCCGCGTTCTCTGCCGAACGCACGGCATAGCCATTGCGCTGCAGCAGGTCGGTCATGAACATGGTCTCGGTCTTGGAGTCGTCAACGATCAGCACTTTGTGGATAGCCATCAGGCAACTCCCTGCACGGTGGCACCGAACTGCTGCACGGCCTGCAACAGCTGTTCTTTGGAAAAGGGCTTGGTCAGGTAATCCTGCGCACCGGCCATGCGGCCGCGGGCCTTGTCAAACACGCCGTCCTTGCTGGACAGCATCACCACCGGAACGCCGGAAAACCGGGCATTGCGCTTGATGATGGCGCAGGTCTGGTAACCGTCAAGACGCGGCATCAGGATGTCGCAAAAAATGAGATGGGGCTGGTAGTCATTGACCTTGGCCAAAGCGTCAAAGCCATCCTCGGCAAGCAGGACTTCGTGGCCGCCCTGCTTGAGAAAAATCTCTGCACTGCGCCGGATGGTGTTGCTGTCGTCAATGACCAGGACTTTGAATGTCAATTCGTTGGTACTCACAAGGCCTTGCTCCTGAAGTGGCGTTTGCTCTGACGGACAGCCTGCGC